>NZ_JBEZLR010000066.1:0-55682 GCF_040652275.1 Streptomyces sp. NPDC048275 | reverse complement strand
CTCCGCCTTGCAGCTCGACGCACCAGACCCCGCTCACCTGCGCCGACAAGGCACCACTGCTTCCCTCCGACTTGATCCGCCGGACAGGCCCTAGCGGTCGTCGCGGGCCGGGCACGTGGCACGCGCCCTGACCGGCACCGCGACCGCGCAGGCCGGCACCGCGACCGGCTCGACCGTCACCTCCGCTCCGCTGGTACGGGGCCTGTACCAGTCCGCGTACTCCGAGCGGAACGACGCCCTGTGGGTCACCGCCGCCGTGGGCCGCCCGCCGGTCACCACCTCCAGGCGGCTGAAGGTCGACCCGGACACCCTCGCCGTGGAGGCGGCCTACACCCCGCCGGTCACCGACGCGGCCACCGGCGCGGTCGAGGCGGTGTAGGGGATCGCCGTCGACGACGAGCACAACACCGTCTGGACGACGAACACCCGCAACAACACCGTCGCCGATTACAGCCAGAAGACCGGCGAGCACCTCGCCACGCTGCCGGACGTGGCCCACGCCCGCGAGATCGTCGTGGACGAGAAGCACAACACGGTGTGGGCGAGCGCCTTCGGCTCGAGCACCCTCGTCGCGCACGACTCCAAGACCCTCACGGAGAAGAAGCGCGTCACCGTCGAGGGCAGCAGCCCGACGGGCCTGGCCGTGAACGAGCGGACCGGCACGGTCTACGCCGCCGACCTGGGCGGCGACCAGATCATCGAGGTCACCCGCACGTCCAAGACCCCGCGGCTCATCCCGGCCGGCGACGGCCCGATCTCGATCGCGCTGTCCAAGAACGGCCGCACCGCCTACACCGCCGACCAGACCTCCGGCACCCTCTCCGTCGTCGACCTGGGCAAGGGAGTCGTCACCAAGTCCGTGGCGACCGGCGCGGGCGCCCTGTCCGTCGCCGCCGACAAGCGTTCGGGCAACGTCCTGGTCGCCAATCGCACAGCCGCCGACGTCACGGTCGTCGACCCGCGCGCGGGCACCGTCACGGAGACCCTCGCCACCGGCACCAACCCCAACCACATCGAGGTGGCCGACGGCACCGCGTACGTGGTCGACAAGTCCGGCTCCGGCCCCGCGGCCGAGGACCAGGTGACCCGCATCCGCATCGCCCGCTGAGGCAGCGAGTCCCTCGCCCCTTCGGATCGTTCCGCCCCGCCTCGTCCGCGTGGTGGGGCGGAATCCGTTTGACGCCCGGCGACGCGTCCGGGTTTGCTGCTCCGGTGTCCACCCTTGATTTCAAGATGCCGGACGACGAGGCCGGTCTCGAGGACTGGCGGTACGTCCACAACGTGATCGTCCCTCCCGCCGCCCTGTCTCTCGACGAGGTCCGAGAACGCGCCGGGCGCTACCTTCTCGAGGTCGCCCACCTCGGCGACGTCCTGGTCGGCTGTACGACCGTGCGACCGCCCGAGGAGGGCACCTCCACAGCCACGGTGATCGCCCGAGTGCTGCCCGAGCACCGTGGTCAGGGGTTCGGCGGGGAACTCTACGAGCGCGGGCTGAAGCAGGCACGAGCGCTGGGCGCCGATGTGATCGAGACGGTCGTCCTGGCGTCCAACGAGGACGGGCTCCGATTCGCCCTGCGACGCGGTTTCGTCGAAACGGAGCGCTACCTGCTGCCGGGCGACAGCGTCCACTGGATCGACCTGCGGCTGGCCTGATCCCGACGCGACCGCATCACCGCTCGCGGTCGAGGAACGCCATCACCGTTTCCGTGAACCGTCGGGGGTCGTCGAGCCACGGAAAGTGACCGGCCTCCGGCTGAACGCTCAGCTCGGCCCGGGGGAACAACTCCGCGACGGCGGCAGCGACACGCGGCAGCGGACCGCTGTCCACCGCGCCGGCTAGCAGCAGGACCCGCGCCTCCAGCGTGGCGACGACGGCACGGGCCACGGCGGGTTCGAAGGCGCCGAAGGACGCGTACAGGTCCGCGGCCCGCTCATTGGTCTGTTCGACCTCTGTCGCGGCATGCGCCTGCGCGGCCGTGTCCCAACGGCCGTAGAAGAACGCCGCGAAGCCATCCCAGTCGGCGTCGGCCACCGAGCCCGCCCAGACCCGTTCATAGGCGCCGAACGCGGCCTCGAACCACGGCTCGGCCGTGCGCGAGGCGGCCGCCTCCCGGCGGTGCTCCTCGGTGAAGTCGATCCCGAGGGCCCGCGCACGCGCCGTGACCAGCGTGAGGGTACGGATGCGCCGTGGGTGCCGGGCAGCGTAGAGCAGGGCGAGATCGCCGCCGGCCGAGTGGGCGAGGAGATCGACGCGTTCCAGCCCGAGGTGCGCGCGGAGGGCCTCGACATCGTCGACCTGCCGGTCGCAGCGGTACGTCGCCGGGTCGGCCGGGACGGCAGAGTCGCCGGTTCCCCGCAGATCGAGTTGGAGCAGTCGGCGGTGCCGCGACAGTCCGCCGAGATCTCCGAGGTAGGCGGAGGCACGCATGGGGCCACCGGGCAGACAGACCAACGGTTCGCCCTCTCCCACGACGTGATAGGCGAGCTCGGTCCCGTCGAGAGCGGTGAAGCCAGGCATGGCGTCATCCTGGCGACCGCGTGACGCTCTCGACAAGCGGTTTTGCGCACGCGGGGGCGGCCGGGCCGTTGCCTCCGGTTCGCCCGGCGTACGCCTCCGATTGCTTCCATCAGCGGATGGACCACATCAGGCGACTGACCGAGCGGCGCTGGGGCACAGCGGGCCGGCTGGTGATCGCGTGGCTGGTCACGCTGCCCGCCGCCACACTCGGCGAGGTCGCCGCGGTGAGTGCCGGAGTTACTGTCGAAGTAATCGCATGTATCTGATCGTGCCCCAGTTCCACTGACACGAGTGTCACGGGAGAAGGCGGAAGAAGGGGTGGGCCGGATGACGGAACTGCTGACAGGTATGCGGGTCGACTACAGCGACCAGGACGAGCCCGTGCTGCTCCGGCCGGACGGCAGCCCGGTGGAGACCTGGCGGGAGAACTACCCGTATGCGCAGCGCATGGAGCGCAAGGAATACGAGTGGCACAAGCGGCTCCAGCAGATCGAACTGCTGAAGCTGCAGAGCTGGATCAAGGAGAGCGGGCGGCGCCTGGTCATCGTCTTCGAAGGGCGGGACGCGGCCGGCAAGGGCGGCACGATCAAACGGTTCACCGAGCACCTCAATCCGCGCGGCGCGCGGGTGGTGGCCCTGGAGAAGCCGACCGAGCGCGAGCGCGGGCAGTGGTACTTCCAGCGGTATGTCGAGCATCTGCCGACCGCCGGCGAGATCGTGATGTTCGACCGTTCCTGGTACAACCGCGCGGGCGTCGAGCGAGTGATGGGCTTCTGCTCGGACGACGAGTACCTGCGCTTCATTCGGCAGGCACCCGCCTTCGAGCGGATGCTCGTCGACGACGGAGTGGACCTGATCAAGTTCTGGTTCTCGGTGTCGCAGGGCGAGCAGCGCACCCGTTTCACCATCCGCCAGGTCGATCCCGTACGACAGTGGAAGCTGAGCCCCATGGACCTGGCCTCGCTGGACCGCTGGGACGACTACACCGCCGCCAAGGTCGCCATGTTCCGCGAGACGGACACCACGCAGGCGCCTTGGACCGTGGTGAAGAGCAACGACAAGAAGCGGGCCCGCGTCGAGGCCATGCGCAGCGTCCTGGCCCGCTTCGACTACGCCGACAAGGACGACGAGGTCGTCGGGAGCCCCGACCCGAGCATCGTGGGCGCGGCGGCGACCCTGCTGGAGGCGGGCGAGGACGACACGGCCCCCTGAGCGTCAGTCGTGCGCGGGCCGGTCCGTGAGGCGGTGGTCCGCCAGGCTGAGCGCCTCGTCCACGACCCGGCGCAGATGGCCGTCGCCGAGGGAGTAGATCACGCGGCGGCCCTCCTTGCGGGTCGTCACCAGGCCGGCCAGCCGGAGCCTCGCCAGATGCTGGCTGACGGCGGGCCGGGCCGCGCCGCACTCCTCGGTGAGCGTCGAGACATCGGCCTCTCCCCCGCTCAGGGTGTGCAGCAGGGCGAGGCGCGTGCGGTCACCGAGCAGGGCGAGGAGTTCGGCGGCGAGCGCGAACTGCTCCTCGCGGGGGGTACGCGGGTGCGCATCGCGCGCAGGTGACAGGTGCATGCGTGCGCTCATACGCACATAATGGCGTCATGGACGCCGACGCGTCCACTCCCGCACCCGGAAGGGGACTGATGTGAGCGAGCACCAGCACCGTCACGAGCACTCTCACGGGCACGCCCATCACCCCCCTCACCGCCACCCGCGCCCCCTCGTGAGTCGCCTGCGCCACCTCCCCGCCCCCCACTCCCACGAAACCGCCGACCAGCTCGACTCCGCGCTGGAGTCGTCGGCCCGCGGTATGCGCGCCCTGTGGATCTCCCTCGTCGTGCTCGGCGCGACGGCCCTGGCACAGGCGGTCGTCGTCGTGCTCTCCGGGTCGGTCGCGCTGCTCGGCGACACGGTGCACAACGCGGCCGACGCCCTCACCGCCGTACCGCTCGCCATCGCCTTCGTACTGGGTCGCCGCGCGGCGACCCGGCGCTTCACCTACGGCTACGGCCGGGCGGAGGACCTCGCCGGCATCGTGATCGTGCTGACGATCGCCGCGTCCGGGGCCTTCGCGGCCTGGACGGCGGTGGAGCGGCTGATCGACCCGCGTCCGATGCGACACATCCCGGTCGTCGCCGCGGCGGCGCTCATCGGATTCCTCGGCAACGAGTGGGTCGCCCGTCACCGCATCCGGGTCGGCCGCGAGATCGGCTCCGCCGCGCTCGTCGCGGACGGCCTGCACGCGCGCACCGACGGATTCACCTCACTGGCCGTGCTGGTGAGCGCGGGCGGAGCCGCGCTCGGGTGGCAACTCGCTGACCCACTCGTGGGGTTGGCGATCACGACCGCGATCCTGCTGGTGCTGCGCGACGCCGCCCGCGAGGTGTTCCGGCGCGTGATGGACGCCGTCGACCCGGAGTTGGTGGACCTGGCCGAGCGGGCGCTGCGGGCGGTGCCGGGCGTGCGCGGGGTGGGTGAGCTGCGGCTGCGCTGGATCGGGCACCGGCTGCGCGCCGAGGTGGCGGTCGTGGTCGACGGCGAGGCGAGCGTGCGGCAGGCCCACCACATCGCCGTCGAGGCCGAACATGCCCTGCTGCACGCCGTACCGAAGCTCACCGCGGCCCTGGTGCACGCCGACCCGGCCCCGGCGCCGGGCGAGACGGACCCGCACCTGGCACTGGCCCATCACGCACTGCCGTGAGCCGTCAGGCGACGCCCAGGCCCTCCAGCACCACCGCGTTCGGCAGCTCAGCGAAGGCCTTCCCCGGCACCAGCAGCTTCCCGCGCCGCCGACCGCTGCCCACCAGCACATACGGCAGGTCGACGACAGCCGAGTCCACCAACACCGGCCAGTCGCCGGGCAGTCCGATGGGCGTGATGCCGCCGTACTCCATGCCGGTCTCGCCGGTCGCCGTGTCCATCGCCGCGAACGAGGCCTTGCGGGCGCCGAGTTGGCGGCGCACGACGCCGTTGACGTCGACCCGGGTGGTGGACAGGACGACGCATGCGGCGAGCGTGGTCTCACCGCCGCGCTTGCCCGCGACGACCACGCAGTTGGCGGACCGCTCGAGCAGTTCCTGGCCGTAGTGCTCGACGAAGACCGCGGTGTCGGCCCACTCGGGCTCCGTGTCGACGTGGACGATCTGGTCGGCGGGGACGGTGCCGTGCCAGTGACGTACGGCGTCCGCGACCGGACGGACGAGCTCGTCCAGGCAGTCGGGGGCGGGCGTGGCGTGGTCGAAGTGTCCGATGGGTGCGCGCATGACTGCACGCTAGGGCCTGTCCGGCGGATCAGGTCGCAGGGAAGCAACGGCGCCTGATAATCGCCGGTGCGCGGGGCCTGGTGCGTGCAGTTGCAAGGCGGAGGAGGGCGTCGACGCGATGGGGGTCCCCCCGCTCGAGCGAAGCCGAGAGTGGGGGAGTCGGCAACCGACGACAACGCCGCAGGTGGGCGTGCCAGGCCCCGCGTCTGCGGCATGATCCGCCGGACAGGCCCTAACAGCCGTGCCGCCGCGCCCGGCCCGGGGTCTCAGTGCACGGGCGGGACGGACACCGTCATGATCATTTCCACCGGTACGTCGCCGTCATTGCCGTACGTGTGGGCGGTGTTGGCCTCGAAGGAGGCGCTCGCGCCCGCCGGTACGCGGTACTCCACGCCGTCGACGGTGAGGGTCAGTTCGCCCGCCGCGACATGGACGAGTTCGACCGTGCCGACGGGGTGCGGGTCCGAGGCGCTGCCCTCGCCGGGCATGAGCCGCCAGTCCCACATCTCCAGCGGCCCCGGCGCCTCGGTGCCCGCCAGCAGCCGGTTGTAGCTGCCCGCGTCCGTGTGCCACAGCCGCACCGCCTGCTCGGCCGGGACGATGCGGACCTTGGGGCCCTGCTCGTAGTCGAGGAGGGTCGTGATGCTGACGCCGAGCGCGTCGCCGATCTTGACGACGGTGCCGAGGCTGGGGTTGGTCCTGGCCTGCTCGATCTGGATGAGCATGCCGCGACTGACGGCGGCGCGGGCCGCGAGCGCGTCCAGGGTGAAGCCGCGCTCGGTGCGCCAGCGCTTGACGTTGCGAGCCAAGGACTGGGTCAGCAGGTCGAGATCCGACACGTTCCGTCCAATATTCTGAATGACAGAGTTCAATAAAGTGAACTATGGTGTGGTGCACCCGATTGTTCACCGAACTGTACTGCGAGGCGCGTCATGACAGCACTCTTCGCCCTGGCCACGAGCCTCCTGTGGGGCCTGGCCGACTTCGGCGGAGGGCTGCTGGCCCGACGGACCCCCGCTCTCACGGTGGTCGTCGCCTCGCAGACGATCGCGGCGACCGTCCTCGGCCTGATCGTGGTCGCCACCGGCGGCTGGAGCGAGGCCGGTCCGCAGCTGTGGTTCGCGGTGGCCGCGGGCCTGGTCGGCCCGGTCGCGATGCTCGCCTTCTACAAGGCGCTGGCCCTCGGCCCGA
This sequence comes from Streptomyces sp. NPDC048275, assembly GCF_040652275.1. Taxonomy (NCBI): domain Bacteria; kingdom Bacillati; phylum Actinomycetota; class Actinomycetes; order Kitasatosporales; family Streptomycetaceae; genus Streptomyces; species Streptomyces sp. NPDC048275. The sequence continues at coordinate 48,719 of NZ_JBEZLR010000066.1, read as the reverse complement.
TGGGTGTCGTCTCGCCGCTCGGCTCCATGGGCGTGGCCGTCCCGGTCGCGGTGGGACTCGTCCTGGGCGAGCGTCCGGGGCTGTTGCAGTTCGCGGGCATCGCGGTCGCCGTCGTCGGCGTCCTGCTCGCAGCGGGTCCGCAGTTCAAGGGCGCCCCCGTGCAGCGCCAGGCCGTCCTGCTCACCCTGGTCGCCGCGTTCGGCTTCGGTGCGGTGATGTCGCTGATCGCGGAGGCCTCGACGAACCTCACCGGCCTGTTCCTCGCACTCTTCGTGCAGCGCGTGACCAATGTGGCGGCGGGCGGAGCGGCCCTCTACGTCTCGGTGAAGCGCGGCGCGCCGGCCCTTCCCCCGGAGGGCTTCCCGTGGAATTCCCTCCCCGCGCTCGCCTTCGTCGGCCTCGCCGATGTCGGGGCCAACGGCACGTACTCCATCGCCGCCCAGCACGGCCCGGTCACCGTGGCCGCCGTCCTCGCCTCGCTCTACCCCGTGGTCACGGCCGCGGCCGCGCGCGGGATCCTCGGCGAACGGCTGCGCGGAGTCCAGGCGGCGGGCGCGGGCCTGGCGCTCCTCGGCACGGTACTGCTGGCCACGGGCTGAGCGCCCGGTCCTGCGGCCGGCTCAGGACTCGGTGCGTACGTCCCCGGGTTTCGCCCGTACATCGCCGGAGGCGACCTCGGCGTCAAGGTCCAGCTCCGCGAGCCGGGCCGCGGACTCCTCGTCCAGCTCCGACAGCGCCAGCAACTGCTCCGATGTCACCCCGTCCGGAATCGGTACCGGTGCCGGCGTCCGCAGCGGCGGCTGCCAGCCGTCCACCGCGTCCCAGCGCCGCACGACCCGCGCCGGAGCGCCCGCCACCACCGAGTGGTCCGGCACCACACCACGTACCGCCGCACCCGCCGCCACCACGACGTTCCGCCCGATCCGCGCCCCCGGCAGGATCACCGCCCCGGTCCCGATCCAGCAGCCCGGCCCGATCTCCACCGGCTCCATCCGCGGCCACTGCTTCCCGATGGGCACGTGCGGATCGTCGTACGAGTGGTTGGTGGAGGTCACGTACACATACGGGCCGAAGTAGCAGTCGCTGCCGATGGTGACCGTCGTGTCGGCGATGACATGGCTGCCGCGGCCGAGCACGACACCGTCGCCTATGCGCAGGATCGGATCGGAGCCGAGATCGAGGTCGGGCATCAAACCGGCCGTCAGGGTGACCTGTTCGCCGACGATGCAGTGGGCGCCGAGGTGGATCCAGGGTTCGCCGAAGACGGTGCCGAGCGGGAAGGCGAGTCGGGTACCTGTTCCCATCGCGCCGAAGCGGAGCCGCCCCGGCCGCTCCGCGGTGACGGAACCCGTGCGCTGCACCCAGGCCCAGCCCGCGTGGACGGCGCGCTGCGCGAGGCGGCGACGCCATGACGAGAACACGTTCCTGCTCCTGGGCACCCGCTCACGGTACTCAGGGTGACGGGGGCCCAGCAGAGATCCCGGCTGTGATCTTCACCCCACCGGGGCCGGAGGCGATGACATACGGTGCCGCTGTAGCGACGACGACGAGGAGACGGCGATGACGCAGCAGGCGCTGATCAAGGGGATCGGCGGCAAGGATCCGCAGCTGGACGCGGACGCGTTCACGGCACCCACGTCCGTGGTCATCGGGGACGTCACCCTGCACGCGGGCGCCAGCGTCTGGTACGGCGCGGTACTGCGGGCCGACGGCGGCCCGATCGTCATCGGCGCGAACAGCAACATCCAGGACAACTGCACCCTCCACGTCGACCCCGGCTTCCCCGTCACCGTCGGCGAGCGCGTCTCGGTCGGGCACAACGCCGTCGTGCACGGCGCGACCGTCGAGGACGACTGCCTGATCGGGATGGGCGCCACAGTCCTCAACGGGGCCGTGATCGGCGCCGGTTCGCTGGTGGCGGCCCAGGCACTGGTACCGCAGGGGATGCGGGTGCCCCCGGGCTCGCTCGTCGCGGGCGTCCCCGCCAAGATCAAGCGGCAGCTGACGGACGAGGAACGCGAGGGCATCTCACTGAACGGCGTCCATTACGTGAACCTGGCGAAAGCACACAGCGCGCTGTAACGGGCGGGGGGAAACGCGCCCCTTCAGGGGCGCGGGGCCCTGACAAGTGCGGCTCCGACGCGTGGGCGCGACCAGCCAGCCACGGCCCGCAGTCACCGACCGGCCGAAACCTACTCCGCGACCGCCACAGGCTCCGGCTCCGGCTCCTCCGCCAACTGCCTCGCCTTACGCCGGACGACCAGCATCGACGCCAGCCCGATGAGGACCGCGACAACCAGACCCAGCCACGAGAACCGCTTGAGCCAGGACTCGGCGACGACACCGACGTAGTAGATGACCGCGGTGGTGCCGCCGGCCCAGACGATGCCACCGAGGACGTTGGCGATCAGGAACTTCCAGTACGGCATCTTCAGCACACCCGCGAGCGGGCCCGCGAAGATCCGCAGCAGGGCGACGAAGCGGCCGAAGAACACGGCCCACATGCCCCACTTGTGGAAGGACCGCTCGGCCGTCGCGATATGGCCCTCGCTGAAGTGCTTGGGGAACTTCTCGCCGAGCCAGGCGAGCAGCGGCCGTCCGCCCTTGCGGCCGATGGCGTACCCGATGGAGTCACCGACGATCGCGCCGACGCTGGCACACGTCCCGAGGATGACCGGGTTGATGCCTTCGTGCTGGGAGGACAGCAGCGCCGCCGAGACAAGGATGATCTCGCCGGGCAGCGGGATGCCCAGACTCTCCAGGCCGATGACCAGGCCCACCAGCGCGTAGATGCTGACCGCGGGCACCGTCTCGAGCCACTCCTGGACGTGCAACGGCGGTTCCTCCCGAATCACGTACTTCCCGGCGTGCGCCCGGAGCGGCGCACGCCGGGGAAGCCTACCGGTCAGCGCGGCACGGCCGAGTCCCACAGATCACATCGGTGCTCCTGGTGCACGGTGGTGCTGAGCGTGTTCCCGCCCTGGGACGCGGTCCGCAGCGAGAGCACCGGACCGGTGCGGTCGGGCATCCCGGGCTGCCCGGCCGCCCGCGGCACCCCACCCCGGATGAAGGATCCCCAGTACTGGATCATCTGCCGCGACAGCGTCCGCTGCTCCGCGTTCAGCGGGGTCGTGAGACCGAAGTGCTTGAAGAGGTACTGCACCTCGTTCACGTGCGTCGCCCCGAAGTCGAAGCTCGTGCCCAGGTTGCGCAGGGAGGCGAAGGGCGGCGAGGTGCGGTCGGCGAACTCGTACGAGTAGACCGGACCGCGGGACGCGAGCACCCCGCCGAGCCGGAGCGCCGGGCACGCCATCAGATAGTCGCCGAAGGCGGTGCCGTACGCGAGGGTCGGCGAGGGGTAGTCCGCCGACGGGTAGCGCTGGAGCACCCGCTCCCCCAGGTCGGCACCCCAGACGGCCTTCACGACCGACGGATACCGCTCGGCCGTGAGCGGTGTGCCGGTGCTGTCGAACTGGGCGAAGGCGAACATCCGCCCCTCGTCCTGATTCGCCCCGTTCAGCACGGGAACGCGGGCAGCGGCCCCCTTCGCGTACGCCTCGAAGGGCTGCACCGGCAGGAAGGCGCCGCCGACGACCGGCCCCCAGTCGAAGCCTGCCTGCGCCGCGAGGATCTCCTCGGCGGACTTGCCCCGCAGACACGCCGTCGACAGTTCGGCGCAGCCCACCTTCTTCGCGAAGGCCGCGCCGGCCGCTACGGCTGTCGGGCGGGTGCGTGCCGCACAGTTCCCGTACGCACCGCTCTCGACAATTCCCGCCCGGTAGAGGCCCTTTGCGGTCGGTGAGGCCATCTGGGTGCAGACCGAACGGCCGCCCGCCGACTCGCCCGCGATGGTGACCCGGCCAGGATCGCCGCCGAAGCGGGCGATGTTGGCGCGCACCCAGCGCAGCGCGGCCTGCTGGTCGAGCATCCCGAAGTTGCCCGAGACGCCGTCGCGCGCCTCACCGTCGAGTCCGGCCGTGGCGAGGAACCCCATGGCGCCGAGGCGGTAGTTGACGGTTACGACGACCGCGCCGGTCTGCCGGGCGAAGGTGTCGGGCACGACGTCCTCGCCCGCGCCCGCGGTGAGCCCGCCACCGTGCAGCCAGACCATCACCGGTCGACGTCCGACGCCTTCGGGGACGTACACATTGAGGTCGAGGCAGTCCTCGGTGTGGCTGGGCCGGTCGTAGCCGGGGTCCCAACTGGCCGTCTGTACACAACGGTTACCGAAGTCCTGTGCGGTGCGCACGCCTTGCCAGGGCCGCACGGGCTGCGGGCTCTTCCAGCGGAGGCCACCTACGGGGGGCTGCGCGTACGGGATGCCGAGGAACTGCCATCCCTCGGTGGTGGTTTCGCCGCGGACCCAGCCCGTGTCCGTGCGTACGAGTGCGGAGTGCTGCGCGGTGGCGGACTCGGCCGGTGCGGGGGCGGGGGCGACGAGGACGGCGGCGAGGGCGGTGATCCCGATGATCACGCGGCGTATCACGCGCTCACCTCCGCCGTCGTCCGCAGGCGCAGATCCCGCACCGACGCCCCGACCCAGACCGCGCGGCGGCCGGTGCCGAGCACCCAGCCGTGCCGCTTCACGTCCCAGGAGGAGAGGGTGCGCTTCGTGACGAGCACGGTGACCCGGCACCGCTCCCCCGCCCGCAGCGCGAGCCGCCGGTATCCGGCCAGCACGCGTACGGCCTGGTCGAGCCGGAGATCCGGCGACGGCCCCACATACACCTGCGCCACTTCGATGCCTGCGCGCCGCCCGGTGTTGTGCACGGTGAAGCTGACCTCCCGCCCCCGGACGCTCAGATCCTCGTACGCGAACGACGTGTACGAGAGCCCGTGTCCGAAGGGGAACAGCGGGCGCACGCCTTCCGCGTCGTACCAGCGGTACCCGGCGTGGATCCCCTCCGAGTACTCCTCGGTGCCGTCCACGCCCGGGTAGCGGCGTGGATCGCCGGCGACCGGATGGTGGGCGTCGTCTACGGGGAAGGACTGGGTGAGCCGGCCGCCGGGATCGCAGTCGCCGAACAGGACGGCGGCGGTGGCGGCCGCGCCCTGCTGGCCCGGGTAGTACATCTGGAGCACGGCGGCCGTGCTGTCCAGCCAGGGCATCGACGTCGACGACGAGGTGTTGAGGACGACGGTCGTACGGGGGTTGGCCGCGGTCACGGCTTCGATCAGCTGCTCTTGGTGGCCGGGCAGCGCGAGGGTGCCGCGGTCCAGGCCCTCAGTCGCGTCCTCGTAGGCGAACAGGACGACGCTGTGTGCGGCGCGTGCCACCTCGACCGCCTCGGCGACGTCCTGCGCCCGGGTCGCGCCGGTGATACGCCGCAGCCGGAACAGCTGTCCCGCGGTGCCGCCCCGCGCGGTGATGGAGACCTGGTGCTCGCCCTTGGTGAGGTTCAGCTCCTTGCGGCGTACGGCGAGTCCGTCGGGCGCGGCCGAGACCAGGCCGCCGCTGAAGTACTCGCCGTATCCGGGCAGCGCCGGGAAGAGGTCGACGCCGTCGAGGAGCACCTTGGGCCGGGTGCCGGAGTAGTGGATGACGAGGGTCCAGGTGTCGGCGTCGGCGACCGTGAGCGTCCCCTCGTACGTCCACGTCTGGCCGGCGGCGACGTTCTGGGCCTCGGTGTCGATGCCCGTGGTCAGGGCCCCGCCGGGAATGGCCTTTCCGAAGAGGTCCTCGCCGAGCGCGTACGACACCTGGGCGCCGCGTCCCGCACGGGACCTGATGGCGTCGAGCGGGCTGTCGGCGGCGTCGGGGACGACGTGGGCGCTGCCACCGCCGCTGACGAACGGCAGGGAGCCGGTGGGGCCGACGACGGCGATACGGCGGGCGGCGGCGCCGGTCAGAGGCAGCGCGCGGCGCTCGTTGCGCAGCAGGGTCGCGCCGGCCTTGGCCACCTCCAGCGCGACGGCCGCGCCCGCCTTCGCGTCGCGGTCGGGGCGCGCCGGGACGCTGCCGTCGAGCAGCCCGAAGCGGTCCATCACCGCGAGGATGCGGCGCACGGCACGGTCGACGTAGGTCTCGGCGACGCTGCCGCTCTGCACCGCCTTCTTCAGGGCGGCGCCGAAGTACGTGCCGTCGGGCATCTCCATGTCGAGGCCCGCGGTGAGCGCGGCCTTGGTGCTGTGGGCGGCGAACCAGTCGGTCATCACCAAGCCGCCGAAGCCCCATCGGTCGCGCAGGATGTCGGTCAAAAGCGGCTTGTTCTCGCAGGCGAAGGTGCCGTTGACCTTGTTGTACGCGCCCATGACCGCGCCGGTGCCGGCGGCGACGGCCGCCTCGAAGCCGCGCAGTTCGACCTCGTGCATGGTCTGCTCGTCGGCCCGCACGTCGACGGACATGCGGTCCTGCTCCTGGTTGTTCAGCGCGAAGTGCTTGACGGTCGCGATGAGGCCCTCGCCCTGGATGCCGCGGATCTCGGCCGCGACGAGGTCAGCGGCGAGCAACGGGTCCTCGCTGAAGGTCTCGAAGTTGCGGCCCGCGTACGGGGTGCGGATGAGGTTGACCATCGGGGAGAGCAGCACGTCCTGGCCGAGGGCGCGGCCCTCGCGGCCGATGACCTGGCCGTAGCGGCGGGCGAGTGAGGGGTCGAAGGCGAACGCGAGCAGGACGGGGGCGGGCAGGGCCGTGGCGTGCCGGGTGACACGGACGCCGGCCGGGCCGTCGGCGAGGCGGAGCGGGGGGATGCCGAGGCGCGGGACTCCGGGCACGTATCCGGCCTGGCCGAGCGACGCGGGGTCGGTGGCACCGTGCAGCAGGGAGATCTTCTCGTCGAGGGTGAGTTTCCTGATCAAACCCTCTACGCGAGGGCCGGCGCCGGATCTGGACTCCGCCTGGGCGAGCGGCGCGGAACCGCCGGTGACCGCCGCGGCGACCGCGATGGCGCCACCCAGCAGACGCAGGGCCGATCGCCGGGACAAGCTGTGGGACATGAGCCGTCACTCCTTCGGTGCGCGGGCACATCGTTGTGAACCGCAGGCACTCGTGCCGACGACAGCCGTGTTCGCCCCTTGAACGCACGGTGTGCGGACCAGGCGTGACAAACCGTCAGAGAGCACGGGTACGGCGGGAAAGCTATGACCGCTGGTGACTCGTGTCAATGAATTGAACAGAAACGGCTGACGCCCCGACAACAACCGAAGGGAAACTCAGAAACGCGAGGGCGGGAGCGGGGGGCGGAGACGGGAGCGGGGGACGGGGGCGGAGGCGGAGGAAACCGTCACGCCGCCGCGGGACCGGCCGCCACCACGAGTTCCGCGTTGCGGTCCCTCGCGGCGCCCGCCCAGCCCTCCTGAACACCGGCGGCCATGCCCTCGGCCAGACCGGGAGCGTTGTACGCCAGTTCCCGGTACAGCGAGGCGAGACCCACCGCCGAAAGGTCGCCGAAATCCGGGGCGGTGCGGTGCGGTGCGGCGGATTCGACGAGGGTGGTGAACAGGGACAGCGTCCCGTCCTCGTTGTCGGTCAGTTCGATCAGGCGGGCGTGGTGCGGATAGTCCACGTGGGACGCGGTGTTGACCTCCCAGAAGGAGCGGCTGGGCGTCGCGTGCGGGTGCGGTGTGATCCGGTTGACGTGGCTGTGGCCATTGATCCAGGCGACCACGTTCGGGAACCGGCTGAGCAGGGCGATGACCTCCGCGCCGTCGTGCCGTGGTTCGTCGGTGCGGGCGGCGTCGGGGCGGCGGGTCATGCTCGGGCTGTGATGGTGGCTGAAAACCACGATGTGGGCGTCGTCGGCGCCGGGATTGCGGACGAGACGGCCGTTCGCGTCGTAGGACCGGGAACTGTGCGCGGCCAGGGTCCGTTCCAGCCAGCGGAGTTGGTCGGTGCCGAGGGAACCCTCGTAGTGGCCGCTGCGATAGGTGGTGTCGATGCTGATGCCGAGGACGCCTTCGGCCACCCGGAAGGTGTAGTACATCCGCTCGCCGTCCAGATTGTCCTGCGTATACCCGTGGCCGACCGGACCGGCACCCCTATGGGCAGGGTCGAGGTGCGCGGCCAGATAGTCGCGCGGGGTGATGAGCCGGCGCCGCTCGTCGGCGGTCACCGTCCGCGTCGATGCCCGGTGCCGGCGCAGGATCGCCTCGAGCACCTCGCTCTTGGGGTCGTCGCCCGTGTCCAGCGCCTTGGCGTAGGCGGCCGCGTCCGCGTCGGGGACGGACAGCAGCTTGCGGGAGCCGACGGCGAACTCGTTCAGCGCGGGAGACAGACAGCCCCCGGGCAGATCGTCGTGGTTGCCGACCGTGGAGTACCAGGGGATGCGCAGCCCCGGGCTGGTCACCGGCCGTATGGCGGCGTCGAGGAAGCCGGGGATCAGGGGCAGCCCGCGCCGCTTGTCCAGGTCGCGCAGAGCCGCGTCGCCCGGGTGCCAGTAGAGCGGAAGGCCGGAGTTCTGTACGCCTTCGTACGCCGTCGGGTCCCCGGTGTCGGGCGTGATCCGGCCACCGCTCATCACCGTCAGGAACCACTCCAGTTCGATCGCGGAGTTGTTGTCGACGTTGTCGCCCGTCGTCATCACGAACGCGGGGCGCAGGCCCGTGTACGGACCGCCGCCGAGCGCGTTCACCTGCTCCACGAGTGCGACCGCACCCGCCACCGTCAGCGCCTCCTGCGGCCGCCACGCGGTGGCACGGCGCGACCGCAGGAACTCCGTGCGCAGCGGGTTCTGCACGTCGGCGAGATGAAGATCGGTGAACTGCACGAAGCACGCGAGCGCGGTACGCCGGTCCTGTCGCCCGGCACCGGGAGCGGCGAGCTCTCCCCGTACGGCCAGGGGCCAGCCGGGACCTGAGACCAGCCGCCGGTAGCCGCCGACGCGTATGTCACCGCCGAGGCGGGCCGTGGTCTCCAGGGTGGTCGTCGCATACGGCGCGGACCGCCGGGCGGCGCGGGCTGGCTGCGGGGCGACGCCCGGTGCGGCGGAGGCGGCGGAGGGGTGGCTGCGCTGCCTGGGGATGAGCGCTGCCTCGGGTCCGGCCGCCCTCGACACCGCACCCGCCGCCGCTCCCGTTCCCGCGACGGCGGCGCCGGAGGCGAGCAGAAAGCGACGACGGTTGATGGCGGACGCGGGTTCGATTCCGGCCATGGGGCGACCTCCGGTGCCTTCGAGCGACTCACTGAGCGGAATCACTCATTCAGGCCACGGGGGCGGAGGTGTGACCTCTCCATGAACGCCGCCGGAACAGGGCGGACAGCGAGAATCGGCCCGACATCGGCCGCGCGGCGAGGCTCAGCCAGTACGTCTCCGGCGGCGCCGCCAGTACCAGAGTGTACCGACCGCCGCGGACGACGTGGCCAGCGTGATGGCGAGTACCGGCCAACCGCTGCCGGCGATACGCAGGTCGACCAGGACGACCACGGCGGCCAGGAGGAGCGAGGCAAGGGCGCGCAGCACGGCCCCCAGCATCTCCGGATCGACGTGCGCCCTCCGACGGCGCTTGGGGGTGCCGGCGTCGGCGAAGTAGTGGGTCAGGGCACGGTCCGACAGACGGGCATCGGCGCGCCGGTAGGACGCCGCCATGTACGGGAGCCAGACGAGGGGTGCGATCAGCCCCACCAGAAAGACCGCCGCGAGGAGCAGCCAGCGCCAGGCCTGGACCGCAAGACGCCGCACGGGCCCCGAGCGCTGCCCCGCATCGGCGGGGACGATCAGACCGAGCAGGCGAGCCATGCGCAGGGTGACGTCCCAAAGGGCCGCCCATCGCCTCCGGCGCGGAGCGGGTCCGGCACGGCTGACCCGGGACAGCGCCTCCTGTGCCTGTCGCGTGTCCTCGTACACACCCTGGAGGACGAGGAGTTCGCCGGCGCGGGCTCTTGCCGTGGGGTCACGGCCGTCGAGGGCGGCCAGTTCCAGGACGGTACGCGCCTGGCGGAGCAGTGCGGCACAGAACGCGAGGGGAACGAGCACGAGGAACGGGCCGCCCACGACGGCGCCCTTCGACACGACCGCCCGGCGACCGCGGACGATCACGTCGGCCCGGAGTTCCGCGTCGGCGGCATCAGGGTGGTCGCGCCGAAGCCGGTCCACGGATTCGGGTACGGCCGGGCCGATCCGGCGGACGGCGAAGGCGGCCAGGATCTCCGGCAGGTGCCCGGGATCCTCGAGGATCAAGGCCAGCAGGAAACGTTCCGGCGAGGATTCGGCGGACCCGTCGGAGGGGGAGCCGGTCACCGGTGACCACACCGCCGTCGCCGGAGCGGCAGCCGTCGCGAGACATGCGCTCGCCCCGCGCGACTCGGCCGCCACCGGCCGCGGTGTCCTGCCGTGATCAGACTGCCCGAGTACGACATAGGTCGTATCTAGCACGAATCATCATCAATCAGGTGTCGGACGACCCCGGCACCGGGCCGGATCAGCATCCCGCAGCGTCCCGAAGGCAATTGCCGCACAGTTGAAGACCCTCCGCACCGCCCCGCCCGCTCGCGCGCTCAGCGGCGAGGACATCCCCCAAGGCTCCCAAGCCATCGTCCGAATGGACCACGCCGCGCGCGGAGTGCGCGATCAACAGGTCTGCTGGCAACCAACCGCCCACCACCGAGGTGCACGGGAGGAGCAGGTCGTGCCCGAGGACGAGACCAGCGACGCCAAGGGGCCGGACCGCGCCCAGGACGAGTTGGAGCGGCTGCGCGCACGCGTCGCCGCGCTCGAGACGGACCAGGCCGCTCGCGCCCCCCGGCACCGGGCGAGATCCGTCCTCGCCGTCGTGCTCATCGTCCTCGGCTGCTTGCTCGCCCCGCTCGGCGCGCTCGCCTCCTGGACCGCCGGCGAGGTCGGTGACACCGACCGCTACGTGGCCACCGTCGCACCACTCGCCTCCGACCCGGACGTCCAGGACGCCGTCGCCCGTCGCGCCACCGACGCCCTGATGGAGCACCTCGACCTGCCCGCCCTGCTGTCGGACGTGGTCCCCGCGGATCGGCCGCGCCTGGAGAAAGCGCTCGGCGCGCTGGGCGGCTCGCTCGAGAACGCAGTCCGCAGCTTCGTCCAGGACAAGGCACGCGAGGTCGCCGCGTCCGACGCCTTCGAAACCATCTGGACCGATGTCAACCGCGGCGTCCACGCCGCCGTGGACAAGGCCCTCACCGGCAGCGGCGGCGGCGCGGTGAAACTCAACAAGAACACCGTGACCGTGGACCTCGGCCCGGTCATCGACCGCGTCAAACAGCGCCTGGTCGACGACGGGATGACGGTGGCCGGGAAGATCCCGGAGATCCACACCGACTTCACCGTCCTCAAGGCCGACGACATCGGCAGGCTCAAGACCGGTTTCCGGATCCTGCAACTCGCCGGCAACTGGCTGCCGGTGCTCGCCGTTCTCCTGGTCGCCGTCGGCGTCCTGCTCTGCGCCCACCGTCGTCGCGCCCTGGTGGCGGCCGCGCTGGGCGTCGCCTTCGCCACGGGCCTGCTCGGCATCGGTCTGACCGTCTTCCGGACCGTCTACCTGGACGCACTGCCTGCCGACGTGTCCCAGCCCGCGGCCGCGTCCGTGTACGACACGCTCACCCGGTTCCTGCGCACCACGGTCCGGACGGTGGTGGCGCTGGGCGTGGTGATCGCGATCGCCGCGTGGGTGACCGGTCCGGGCCGCCACGCCACGGCCGTACGACAGTTGTGGACAGCGGGCATCGGAGCGGTCCGCTCCACCGCCGACCACCTGGGCCTGCGCACCGGACCCGTGGGTCCGTTCGTTCGTCGTCACCGCCGCTGGATCGCCTGGATCCTGGTCGCCGCGGCCATCCTGACGTACGCCCTGTGGAGCTACCCCACGGGCTGGGTCGTCGTCGGTCTCGCACTCGCGCTCCTCTTCGCGCTGGCGGTGGTCGACTTCCTGGCCGGGGAGAGCGCGACTCCCAACGGCTGAATCAGGGGAGCTGGCCGCGTCTCCTCAAAGCCCCTTGACGCACGTGATGTTACCGATAACATCACTGCCCTGGGAACGCTCTTCGACCTTCACCGCCACCCGCACCGGCGCGCGCTGCTCTCGCCGACGCCCCGCCCTGTCTCGCCCCGTCCCGCCTCCCGGACCGGAGAAGTCCTGATGCCGCACCTTCTGCGCGTCCCCGCGCGCCCCGCACCGCCCCTGACCGGCCACCTCCCCTTCGCCGACGCACCGGCCGCACCCGACCCCATCGAGGTGACCAGCCGCTACCTCACGCGCGGCGGCCTCCCCTGGTTCCCGGTCTCCGGGGAGTTCCACTACTCCCGCCACCCGGCCCGCCACTGGGAGGAGGAGCTGCTGAAGATGAAGGCGGGCGGTGTCACGGTCGCGGCCGCCTACGTCATCTGGATCCACCACGAGGAGGTCGAGGGCCGCGTCCGCTTCGACGGCGACCGCGATCTGCGGCGCTTCGCCGAACTGTGCGCCCGGCACGGCCTCGGCTTCATCCCCCGCATCGGCCCCTGGTGCCACGCCGAGGTCCGCAACGGCGGCCTGCCGGACTGGCTGTCGGCCCGCGCCTGCACGCCCCGCACCGACGACCCCGCCTATCTGGAGCCCGTACGCGGCTGGTTCGCGGCGATCGCCGAGCAGCTGCGCGGACTCGACCGGGCCCACGGCGGTCCGATTGTCGCGATCCAGATCGAGAACGAGCTGTACGACCAGCCAGGACACCTGCTGACGTTGAAGCGGATGGCGCAGGACGCCGGGCTGAGCGCGCCGCTGTGGACGTCGACCGCGTGGGGCGGGGTCCAACTGCCTCCGGACGAGCTGCTGCCGCTGTACGGGGGTTACACGGAGGCGTTCTGGACGGAGGCGGACGGCGGCTGGCCGGAAACCTGCCGCAAGCACTTCTTCTTCACCCATCAGCGCGACGACGAGGGCATCGGCGCCGACCTACGACCGACGACCGTACGGGGCGGTGATCCCGCGCCCACGGACCGCTTCCCGTGGGCCACCTGCGAGCTGGGCGGCGGCATGGCCGTCGCCTACCACCGCCGGCCGCGCGTCGAGCCCGACGACGTGGGCGCGCTCGGCCTTACCAAGATCGGCTGCGGTTCGGTCTGGCAGGGCTACTACATGTTCCACGGTGGCACGAACCCGCTCGGCGAACTCAGCACGCTCCAGGAGTCCCACGCCACCGACTACCCCAACGACCTGCCCGTCCTCACGTACGACTTCCAGGCACCTCTCGGCGAGTACGGCCAGGTCCGCCCCTCGTACCACGAACTGCGCCTCCAGCACCTGCTGCTGGCCGACTTCGGCCCGCTGATCGCTCCCATGGAGTCCGTCCTACCCGAGCGGCAGCCCTCGGACCAGTCCGACCGGGAGACGCTGCGGTGGGCCGTGCGCAGTGACGGCACCGCGGGCTTCCTCTTCGTCAACAACCACCAGCCGCACGAACCGCTGCCGGCCCACCCCGGCACGACGTTCACGGTCGACCTCCCCGACGCCCCCGCTCTGACGTTCCCCAGCACCCCCGTCACCGTCCCGACCGGCGCGTACTTCTGCTGGCCGCTGCGCCTCGAGATCGCCGGTCTACGGCTCGACTGGGCCACCGCCCAGCCGGTGTGCACGCTCGACGACAGCGGTCGTACGGTCCTGGTGCTGGCCGCCATCGACGGCATCGCGGTCGAACTCGCCCTGGACGCGGACACGGTGACGTCCCTCGACGCGCCCTCCGGAGACGTCACCCAGGCCGACGACCGCATCCTGATCACCGGTCTGCGCCCGGGCACGGACGCCCTCGTCCAGGTGAAGACCGCGGACGGACACGACGTCGGCCTGCTCGTGCTCGACGCCGCCACCGCGCGCACCGCGTACCGGGGCGTGGCCTGGGGCGCCGAACGGCTGGTCCTCTCCCCCGACAGCGTCGTCTTCGACCACGAAGAACTCCGCGTGCACGGCTCCGCGGCCCGGCCGTCCCTCGCCGTCCTGCCCGGTCCGAGGCGGCCGTTGACGGTGGCCGGAGCCCCCCTGTCGGCGACGGCGGACGGCGTGTTCACCCGCTACACGACCGGGACCGACGAGGGGGCCGGTGGCCAGAACACCGCACGCGCCGCCACCCTGGTTCGCCCGGCGGGCCCGCCGCCCGAGACCGTGACCGGTCCGCTGGGCCGGGCGAGCGCCCCCTCGGACCAGCACTTCGCCACCTCCGCGGCCGAGTACCGCGTCGACATACCGGACGAACTTCCGCGCGAGGGAACGCTCCTGCGCATCCACTGGACCGGTGACGTGGGACGCGCGTACGTCGGGGACGCCCTCGTCGCCGACCAGTTCTTCTCGGGCCGCGTCTGGGACATCGGTCTCGACCGGCTCCCCGCGGACGACCTGCGCGCCCACGGCCTGCGGCTGCGGCTGCTGCCGCAGGCGGCCGACGCGCCGGTGTACGTACCCGAGCACGCGGCCGACGGCACCGCGACGGCCGCCGTGCGGCACATCGAGTGGGTGACCACCCACTCCTGGTCGGTCAGGGCGGACTGAGGAGCGGGAGCCACGTCCGGCGGGCCTATCCTGTGGGCCAGCCGGGCGGGCCCAGACCGCCGCCATGACGTCGGAGGACGCACCACCATGAGCCGAGGTGCCACGGACGGCGCCGCCCCCAAGGGACGCAGCCGACGCAGCTTCGCGGGGGCGCGCCCGGTGATGGACGACGTGGCCCGCCTGGCCGGTGTCTCGAAACAGACCGTCTCCCGCGTGCTCAACGACAGTCCCGCGGTACGCCCCGAGACCCGGGATGCGGTCCTGGCCGCCATGCGCACGCTCGGCTACCACCCGAGCCGCAGCGCGCGTTCCCTGGCCAGCGGCAGGACGCGGATGCTCGGAGTGATCTCCTTCGACGCGGCGCGCTACGGGCCCGCCTCCATCCTGACCGCGATCAACACCGCGGCTCAGGAAGCCGGTTACCTGGTCAGCTCCATCGCGCTCGACACGGCCGACGGGGACACCCTGGTGCGCGCCGTGCACACGCTGTCGGCCGAGGGCGCGGACGGCGTGATCGCCATCGCCCCGCAGCGCTGGGTGGGCCGGGCCCTGGCGGAGGCACAGTTCGACGCCCCCCTGATGGTGCTGGAGAACGACCTCGGGGACGACAACTCCTACGTGACTGCGGACTCCCGCGACGGAGCGCGCCAAGCCACCGAACACCTGCTGGCGCTCGGCCACTCCACCGTGTGGCACCTCGCGGGCCCCACGGGCTGGCTGTCCGCGGAGCGCCGGGCGGAGTCCTGGCGGGCCACACTGGAGGCGGCGGGTGCCGCGGTCCCCGAGCCGCTCATCGGCGACTGGAGCGCGGACTCCGGGTACGAACTGGGCCGCCGGCTGGCCGGGCGCCCGGACGTCACGGCGGTGTTCGCCTCCAACGACCAGATGGCGCTCGGCGTGCTGCGCGCCCTGCACGAAGCCGGGCGGCACGTCCCGGGCAACGTCAGCGTCGTCGGGTACGACGACATCCCCGAGGCCGCCCATCTGCTGCCCCCGCTGACCACCGTGCGGACGGACTTCGCCGCGATAGGCCGACGCTCGCTGCGGCTCCTGCTGGCCCGCATCGACGGAGCGGCCGAACCCCGGACCGATCACGTCGAGCCGGTTCGGCTCGTGGTCCGCCGGAGCACGGGCCCCGCACCGCGGAAGCGTTGACTCGTCGACATCGAAAGAGGCAGGCGGCCGCACCGACCCCCGTCCGGTACGGCCGCCCGCCGTCTTGAGGTGCTTGCCTCAGCCGTTCGGCCGCAAGGTCCACACAACGGTCATCTCGCCGGTCACGGCTCCGTCCGCGCGCTGGATGGCGATGGCGACGGGGAACTCGGGGCGCCGGCCCGCGTCGAGTTCGGCGACGACCTCGGCGGCCGGGCGGCCGAGGGTCGCGGTGGCCGTGACCTGCCCCATCGCGAGTTTCTTGTACGCGATCTCGGCACTGACCGCGAGCGGCACGGCGCGCGACAGTTGCTCGCCGAACGCGGCGAGGACGATCGCCCCGCTCGCCGACTCGCCCAGCGTGAACATCGCTCCGGCGTGCGGCCCGCCGACGTGGTTGTGGTAGTCGCCCTGATCGGGCAGCGCCACCACGGCCCGCTCCGGCGTGGTCTCCACGAATTCGAGGTTCAGGGTCCGGGCCATCGGCACCGTGGCGGCGAGCATCTCGCCGATCGTCATCTGGTCTGCGCTCATGGCAGCATGTTACCCGTGAGTAGTAATCTTTGACCAGCACCGGATGATGATCGTCGTTTCGTTACGCCGCATGCGGCCGGGAGAGCAGCCGCCCGGTGGCTAGCAGAACCCGCAGAACCAGAACCCGTACCAGCAGCCGGGATACCAGCAGCCGAACCCTTGTCAGCAGCCCGGTTACCAGCAGCCGAATCCCCACCGGCATCAGCCCGCACCGAGGGGCGGCGGCAATCGGACCAAGGTCGTCGCGATCGGCACGGCGGCGGCATCCACGGTGGGCGCCTGAGCCCGTGTCCGGTCCTCGCTCAAAGGGTTTGGCAAGCCGAGTGCGCTGCGGCGATAGTCGGCTTGTGACCTCTGCCGCCAACTCCCCACGACACCCGCGCCATCCCCATCGCCCGTCCTGGGCGGGCCGCAACTACACCCTGCTGACCGCCGCGGCGGTCGTCACCAACCTGGGCAGCCAGGGCGCGCTGATCGCCTCGGCGTTCGCGGTGCTCGACGCGGGGGGCGACGGGGGTGCCGTCGGTCTGGTGGCGGCGGCGCGGACGCTGCCACTGGTGCTGTTCCTGCTGATCGGCGGCGCGGTCGCGGACCGGCTGCCGCGCCATCACGTGATGGTCGCAGCCAATGCCCTGAACTGCGTCTCGCAGGCGGCGTTCGCGATGCTGGTCCTCTCCGGTGAGGCGCGGCTGTGGCAGATGATGCTGCTGTCCGCGCTCGGCGGCACCGGGCAGGCGTTCTTCAGCCCGGCGGCCGAGGGCATGCTGATGTCCACGGTGAGCGGGGAGCAGGCGAGCCGCGCCTTCGCGATGTTCCGGCTGGCGATGCACGGCGCCGGGCTGGGCGGCGCGGCCCTCGGCGGGGCGATGGTGGCCGTGATCGGGCCCGGCTGGGTGCTCGCCGTGGACGCGGTGGCCTTCGCGGTCGCCGCGGCACTGCGTTCGCTCCTCGACGTGCGCCACATTCCGCCGCGCGAGCCCGGCGGCGGGCTGCTCTCCGATCTCCGCGAGGGCTGGCGGGAGTTCGTCGGACGCCCCTGGCTGTGGACGATCGTCGCGCAGTTCTCCGTGGTGGTCGCGGTCGTCGGCGCCGCCGACGCGGTCTACGGTCCGCTGGTCGCCCGGGACAGCCTCGGTGGAGCCGGGCCCTGGGGACTGGCCCTCGGCGCGTTCGGCGCCGGAACCGTCGGTGGCGCGCTGCTCATGATGCGATGGAAGCCGCGCCGCCTCCTGCTCGCGGGCACCCTCAGCGTCTTCCCGCTCGCCACCCCCGCCGCCGCACTCGCCGTGCCGGTGCCGCTGGGTCCGCTGTGCGCCGTGATGTTCGTCAGCGGTGCGGCGATAGAGGTGTTCGGCGTCTCATGGATGACCGCGCTGCATCAGGAGATCCCCGAGGACAAGCTCTCGCGCGTCTCGGCGTACGACTGGTTCGGTTCGATCGCCATGGTCCCGCTGGCCACGGCCCTCGCGGGCCCGGCGGAGGATGCCTTCGGCCGTACGCCCGCCTTGTGGGGCTGCGCGACGCTGGTCGTCGTGGTCACGGCGGCGGTGCTGTGCGTGCCGGACGTACGGAATCTGACACGGCGGACCAAGGCGGTGACGCAGGGCGTGCCGGCCCCGGACGTCGAGCCGGCGTCAGCCGATGCTGAAGGCTCCGCCTGGCGGCTCGGGTGAGGGGACCGCGTTCTCGTCGCGGACGGGTTCGGCGGCGCCGATGAACTCCCGTAGCGCGGGGCCGCGTTCGACGCGTGCGGGGAAGGCGTCGGAGGCGGTGCGGCGGGCGAGGGGGGCGGTGTCGAGCGGGCGGTGGGAGGCCACGAGCACCGCGTTGCCGAAGCGTCGGCCGCGCAGCACGCCGGGTTCGGCGATCAGCGCCAGCTCCTCGAACACCGTGGCGAACGTGGCGAGTTGGGAGCGCAGGAAGGCGAAGGGCGCGGCGTCGGCGAGGTTGGCCAGGTAGACACCGTCGTCGCGCAGTACGCGCTCGGCGGCGCGCGCGTACGCCGTGGACGTCAGGTGCGCCGGGACGCGGGAGCCCCCGAAGACGTCCGCGACCACGATGTCGGCGGAACCCGGCGCGGCGTATTCGAGCCAGCCGCGAGCGTCCGCGCCGTGCAGCGTGACGCCGGCGTCGTCGGGCAGCGGCAGGTGCTCGACGATCAGGGCCAGCAGACCCTGATCGAACTCCACCACGTCCTGCCGGGAACCGGGCCGGGTCGCCGCCACATAGCGGGGCATCGTCAGCGCGCCCCCGCCGAGGTGCAGCACGTCCAGCGTCCGCCCCGGTTCCACCACCGTGTCCAGCACATGCCCGAGCCGTCGGGCGTACTCGAACTCCAGATGGGTCGGATCGTCCAGATCGACGTACGACTGCGGCGCCCCGTCGACCGTCAGCAGCCACGCCCGCTTCCGGTCGACGTCCGGCATCAGCTTGGCGGTCCCGTGATCCACGGCCCGTGTCACGGGTATCGGCTCGTCCACCGTTCCATTGTGCGGCCGGTTCTCCACCCGTCCGGCGTTCGAGGACGAGCCCTTCGGGCGAATGGGGTGAAAAGCTAATAGTCCGGCGCCGACCCCGGTACGGGAGAGCGGGTGCCCGCCCTCCCAGGCAGGCACCCGAACCCCCCGACGCCGGTCAGCCGACCGACGTCACCGTCCCCGCACCCACGGTCCGACCCCCCTCACGGATCGCGAACCCCAGACCGGGCTCCAGCGGAACGTCACGCCCGAGCTCCACCGCCATGGTCACGGTGTCACCGGGCCGGGCAACGGCCGTCTCACCGAGGTCGACATCGCCGACCACGTCCGCGGTGCGGATGTAGAACTGCGGCCGGTACCCGGTGGAGACGGGTGTCGTACGACCGCCCTCGCGCGTCGACAGGACGTACACCCGGGCCGAGAAACGGCGACTCGGGACGACGCTGCCGGGCGCGGCGACGATGTGCCCGCGCCGTACGGCGTCCCGCGGGACCCCGCGCAGCAGCAGCGCCACGTTGTCCCCGGCCTGTGCCTCCTCCATGGGCTTGCCGAAGGTCTCCAGGCCGGTGACCACCGTGTCGACGGCCGCGCCGAGCACTTCGACGCGGTCGCCGACCCGGATCGTGCCGCGCTCGACCGCCCCGGTGACGACCGTGCCGCGCCCGGTGATCGTGAGCACGTTCTCGACCGGCAACAGGAACGGCGCGTCGAGGTACCGCTCGGGCATGGGCACGTACGTGTCCACCGCGTCGAGCAGCGCGTCGACCGCCCCGGTCCAACGGGGGTCCCCCTCAAGGGCCTTGAGACCGGACACCCGTACGACGGGTACGGACTCGCCCCCGTAGCCGTGCGCGGAGAGCAGTTCGCGGACCTCCAGCTCGACGAGGTCGGCCAGCTCCTCGTCGGCCATGTCCGCCTTGTTCAGGGCCACGACGATATGGTCCACGCCCACCTGGCGGGCGAGCAGCACGTGTTCGGCGGTCTGCGGCATGACCCCTTCGAGCGCGGAGACGACGAGGATCGCCCCGTCGAGCTGGGCCGCGCCGGTGACCATGTTCTTGACGTAGTCGGCGTGACCCGGCATGTCCACATGCGCGTAGTGCCGGGTGTCGGTCTCGTACTCGACATGCGCGATGTTGATGGTAATGCCGCGCGCGGCCTCCTCCGGAGCCCGGTCGATCCGGTCGAACGGGACGAAGGTGCCGGAGCCGCGCTCGGCCAGGACCTTGGTGATGGCGGCGGTCAGGGTGGTCTTGCCGTGGTCCACGTGACCCATGGTGCCGATGTTCAGGTGCGGTTTGGTGCGCACGTAAGCCGTCTTGGGCATGGCTGTACCTCGAAGCCTCTTCGGTGTCAGCGGAGCTGAGTGATGGCCCGGCGCGTAACGGCCGGGACGGGGACCCCGAGGGACTTGCCGACCCTCCCCCTGCGGGGTCCGCCGGACGATCCGGGAAGGGTCAGCTTCGGGCGCCGTCGACTGCGGCCACGATGATCGGGACGGCAGCCTTCGGCGCATCCGCGACTGCGGATGCTGCGAGAAGGAAGGCGTGCCGGAACATGAGGCGATCATTGCGGACGTATCCGGCCACGTCGAATGGTTTTTCGCGGGTGCTGACGACACGACGTGTCACCGGCCGCACACCGGAGGAGAGTTGCCTCACATGGCGGCACGGACAGTCGACGGCGAAGTGGCGGTACGCGCACTTCGGGAGGGTGTCCGCGGGCGATCCGTTCGGAATGTCGAACCGTGCACCCGGCGTTCCCGAAGCTGTGACGCCCATGAGACGAACCATACGGCGATCACACACGCTGGTCGGTTAGTGTCGCCGGATGCTCGATGCCACCACCCTCTCTGGGGGCACCGCCACGGCCGTTCCCGCGGCCCCCGCCACGGAGCTCTCCCTCGCGTCGGAGCTCGCCGTCGCCACCCCCGTGGGCCTCACCGCCCGCTGCACGAGAGTCCTGCTCTCGCCGTGGTCCCGGCTCTCCCTGCTCCTGGTGCTGCTCGCGACGGCCGCGGCGAGCGTGCTGCTCTTCGAACCGCAGCGGCTGCTCTCCAACGGCTGGCCGCCGCAGCTCAGCGGTGCCGCGGCGGCCGCGGTGTTCGCGGTGGCGTACGGATTGTGCACGGTCGCGTTCGTGCCCCGGCCACTGCTCAATCTCGCGGCGGGCGCGCTCTTCGGCTCCCAGCTGGGCCTCGGCACCGCGCTCGCGGGCACCGTCCTCGGGGCCGGTGCCGCGTTCGGGCTCGGACGGATCCTCGGGCAGGACGCGTTGCGCCCACTGCTGCGCGCCCGCTGGCTGAAGGCGGCCGACGGGCAGCTCAGCCGGCACGGCTTCCGCACGATGCTGATGGCCCGGCTGTTCCCCGGAGTCCCCTTCTGGGCGGCGAACTACTGTGCGGCCGTCTCCCGCATGGGCTGGATGCCGTTTCTCCTCGCCACCGCCCTGGGCTCGATCCCGAACACCGCCGCGTACGCCGTCGCCGGCGCCCGCGCCTCGGCGCCGACCTCCCCCGCCTTCCTGATCGCGATGGGCTTCATCACACTGCCGGCCCTGGCCGGCGCGGTGGTGGCCTGGCGCAAGCGGCACCACCTGCGCCGACGCTGAACAGGACGAAGGCACGGGACCCGGGCCGTGCGCGTTACACGGCCTCCAGCACCATCGCGTTGGCGAGGCCGCCCGCCTCGCACATCGTCTGCAGCGCGTAGCGGGCTCCGCGGGCGCGCATCGCGTGGACGAGGGTGGCCGTCAGGCGGGTACCGCTCGCGCCGAGCGGGTGGCCGATGGCGATCGCTCCGCCGTGCACGTTGACCTTGGACAGATCGGCGCCCGTCTCCTGCTGCCAGGCGAGGACGACGCTCGCGAAGGCCTCGTTCACCTCGAAGAGGTCGATGTCGCCCAGGGCCAGCCCTGCCTTGCGGAGCACCTTCTCGGTGGCGGGGATGACGCCCGTGAGCATCAGCAGCGGGTCGGAACCGGTGACGGCGAAGCTGTGCAGGCGTGCGAGCGGGCGCAGGCCGAGGCGGGCCGCGGTCTCGCTCGACGTGATGAGCACGGCCGACGCGCCGTCGTTGACGGGGCTCGCGTTGCCCGCCGTGACGGACCAGTCGATCTGCGGGAAGCGCTCGGCGAGGCTCGGATCGTAGTAGGCGGGCTTGAGCCCGGCGAGTATCTCCACCGTGCTCGCGGGCCGCACGCTCTCATCACGGGCCAACCCCTCCAGGGGCGCGACCTCCGCGTCGAAAAGGCCGTTGCTCCAGGCCGCGGCCGCCTTCTGGTGTGAGCTCACCGCGAAGGCGTCCAACTGCTCCCGCGACATGCCCCACTTGGCGGTGATGAGCTCGGCGCTGATGCCCTGCGGCACCAGACCCTCCGGGTAACGCTCGACGACCCCCGGTCCGAAGGGGCCCGTCCCGCCGAGCACGTTCGACCCCATCGGTACGCGGCTCATCGACTCCACACCGCAGGCCACGGCGATGTCGTACGCCCCGGACAGGACACCCTGCGCCGCGAAGTGCACGGCCTGCTGGGACGAGCCGCACTGGCGGTCGACCGTGGTCGCGGGCACCGCTTCGGGGAACCCCGCAGACAGCACCGCGTACCGGGTGATGTTCGCGGCCTGCTCGCCGACCTGGCTGACGGTGCCGCCGACGACGTCGTCGATCAGCGCCGGGTCGACTCCGGAGCGCTCGATGAGGGTGCGCAGCGTGTGGGCGAGGAGTTCCACGGGGTGGACGTGGGCGAGGGAGCCGCTCGGCTTGCCCTTGCCGACGGGGGTGCGTACGGCTTCGACGATCACGGCGTCACGCATGTTTGATCTCCAAACTCATAGAGTTTGCTTTCCAAACTCGCTTGTGACTCCACGGTAGCTCAGCGGGTTGGACAAACCAACCCACCCCCTAGACTGGTGGCATGAAAACCGGTGGCACGAAAGACGCCCGCCCCTGCTCGATCGCCGCGACACTCGCCCTCGTCGGCGAGAAGTACTCCCTGCTCGTGCTGCGCGAGGTGTCCCTGGGCGCCACCCGCTTCGACCAGCTCGTCCGCAACATCGGCGCCCCGCGCGATGTCCTGACCTCGCGCCTCAAACGGCTCGTCGAGGCCGGCGTGCTCGAGAAGGTCGAGTACAGCGACCGCCCGAAGCGCTACGAGTACCGGCCCACCCGGGCCGGTCTGGAGCTGGAACCGGTGCTGCTCACGCTGATGGAGTGGGGCGACCGCCATCTCCAGGAGGGCGGCTTCCGCCCGATGGTGATGGAACACATCTGCGGCAACGAACTGGTCCCGCAGATCGTCTGCCGGGAGTGCGGCCAGAAAGTCGAACACGACGACCTGACGGCACACCCGCAGGCCCCGGGCTGGACAGCGACGGGGCCTGCGGTGGCGTAAGGCCTACTGGGCCTGCTTAGCGGGCCTGGTCGGTCCCCTTGTAGACATCGAGCCGACCACACATGCCGAACCGGCCGTGCGCGGACGGCTGTTCGGCTCGTACGAGGGCATCGCCGAGGTGGGACGTGTCGCCCCGCTCCAGACGGTCGAGCTGATGCCCCGTGGCCGCGGCGGCGGCCTCGGCGCCGCGCCGCCACCGCTCGCGCCACTCGGCGAGCCGTGGCCGCACCAGCGCGGCCGCGGCCCGATGGAAGGCGGCGAGCGGCTCGGGCCCGTCCGCTTCGCGCAGCGCCCGGTAGCCCTCAAGGGCGAGGTCACGCCGGGCCCGGGCGACCCGCTCCTGCTCCTCCTCGGGCGCGTCGGCCGGGATGAGCGTCGCGGCCGCGTATGTCTCCGGGTCGGTCAGATACTGCGGAGGCAGCGTGAGCACGGCGTCGCCCGCCTCGGGGAGCCCGTTGTTCTGCATGAGGACGGTGATGCGCAGATCGTCCTCGTTGACGAGCCGGTGGATGGTGCCGGGCGTGAACCAGGCGACCGTGCCGGACTCGAGCGGCGTGACCTCGTACCCGGACGTTGTCAGCGTCTGTACCGCGCCGCGCCCGCCGGTGACGACGTACGCCTCCGAACAGGTCAGGTGCAGATGGGGAGTTCCGCCGGACACGCCGTCCGCGGCGGGCCAGTCGTAGACGCAGAGGTGCGAGACGGCGACGGCGCCGGGGAGCCCGGTGAACTCCGGGGTCCGGTGGAGGCCGCTCACCACGGGTGCTCCTCCAGGTACTTGGCGACCTCCTCGCGCTCCCAGGCTCCGTCGGCCACGACGACCCGGTAGCGGCGGGTGAGGGTGTCGCCGGGGGCGAGTTCCAGTTCGTCGAAGAAGGCGAGCGAGGGGGCGACGGCGGCGAACGGATCGTTGCGTACGAACCAGTGGGCCGGGTGGGCGCCCGCCGCTCCGGTGTGGTCGTTCTCGGGGGCGTGCGCGAAGACGAGCGTCGCGTGGCCGTCGGAGCCGTCGTGCTCACCCGAGTAAGCGAGCCAGGGCGCCTGCTGTCCCATCAGCCCGGGCCCTTCGGAATCGGGGCCGATGACCCGTCCGTCCCGGAAGGCGCGCGGTCCGCGCCAGAACAGGCCCGTATAGCCCGCCATCTCCCGCCCCGCGGTGGTCGGACTGCCGAAGCGCAGCGGTTCGTCCCGCCGGTTGGTGACCGCGGTGGTCCAGGTCAGCGCCCAGGAGCCCGACGCGGGATCGACGTCGTGCACCTCGAAGCGGCGCTCCTCGTCGGCCCACAGTTCACCGTCGTACGGATGCCAGGTGAGGCGCTCCGCGACGACCGCGCGGGCACCGTCCGAGGCGACCTCGTCGAACGTCACGTGCGCCATCGATCCGACGCGCTCCGGAAGTTCGAGATATCCCTCACCGTGGACATATGTGTTGCCGCCCCACAGGTTCTGGCCGGAGAGGTGCGAGGCCGTCATCTGCAGGCCCTTGTGCCAGCGGTGGTCGTTGGGCCGGTAGTCCGTGACGACGTCGCCCGCCAGCGTCCGAAGGGGATGCAGATACGGCTTCGGGGCCTCCCAGGGCGCCTCGGGACGGTAGACGTAGCTCAGCAGCTCGACGCCGGTGGTGTCGTCACTGATCGTGATGCGATCACCGTGGGCGTGCACGATTCGCAGACCGCCCTGCGCGGACGTGGTCATGCGGACACCTCCTGATGCGCGGCGGACTCGGACGGGGAAGCGGACTCGCTCCCGGCCGAGGAGGACGAGGCAGGCGCCCAGCCCGGCGCACCTCCGTGCAGAGCCGTGTAATACGGATCCCCCGGCCCGATCTCCCCGGCGCGGACGGTCGTGTCCGTGAACGCCGACTTGTAGAGCGCGCTGATCAGTTCCAGGCTGGTACGCCCGTCATTTCCGCTGCTGCGCGGCCGTTCACCCGCACGCATGCTCGCGACCAGATCCCGCAGCTGGGCGAGATGCGAACTCGGCACGTCCGTGCCGAAGTCCCGCCAGGTCGCCACGTCGTCCTCCGGCACGTCCGGTGCCGGGGTGATCCGCCAGTCGGCATTGCTGTGGCCGTACAGATGCGTGAGTTCGACGGTGGCGCGCTCGCAGTCGATGCGGATGCGGCTCACCTCGTCCGGGCTCAGGACGCTGTTGACGACGGTCGCCAGCGCGCCGCTCTCGAAGCGGACGAGGGCGGTCGAGACGTCCTCCGTCTCCACATCGTGCACCAGGCGTCCGGCCATCGCCCGTACCTCGCTCCACGGCCCCATCAGGTCGAGCAGCAGGTCCATCTGATGGATGCCGTGTCCCATCGCGGGCCCGCCGCCCTCGGTCTCCCAGCGCCCGCGCCAGGGCACGGCGTAGTAGTCGGCGTTGCGGTACCACGTGGTCTGGCAGTGCGCGACGAGCGGACGGCCCATGGCCTCCTCGGCGATGAGGCGCTTCACATGCCGGGCGCCCGAGCCGAAGCGGTGCTGGAAGACGATGGCCGCGTACGGCCCTCCGTCCTTCCCTTCCTCCGCCTCGACGGCGTCGAAGTCGGCGATCGTCAGCACCGGCGGCTTCTCGCACCACACCCAGGCTCCGGCGCGCAGCGCGGCGACGGTCTGGTCGCGGTGCAGGGTCGGCGGGGTGCAGATGGCGACCAGATCGGGCCGCTGCTCCTCGAGCATGCGGTCCAGATCGGTGTACGCGTGCGGGATGCCCGTCTGCGCGCAGAACTCCTGGACGGCGTCCTCGACGATGTCGACCGCGGCGACGATCTCCGTCTCGCCCTCCTCGGCGAGCTGGGCGAGCGCGGGGACATGACTCCCGCGCGCGATGGCACCCGTACCGATGACGGCGGCCTTGATGCGGCGGCCGTCGAGCGGGGCCGCGGGACGGCTCGCGTTCACGTTCGCGTTCGGGTTCAGGTTCGGGTTCGGGGAGGTGGGGGGGTTGGTTGCGTTGTGGGATGTGCTCATGTACGTGATCAGCGCTCCATCGGACGTGACGTCAGACGTTGGCCCACGCATGGTGTCACCGAGGCGCAACCGGTGACAGCAAGCGCTTTCTCTTCCGCTGCAACGTATGCGGCGCCCAAGCAGCAGGTCAACACCACCGACAACGTTGCCTCTCGCCCCGGCCCGCGGCAGTCCCCGTCCTTCTGCGAAACCCCTGTGGCGGGGCTGTCATCGGGGGACGCTACGCTGCCTTCAACACCCGTGATCACCGCGCACAGCGGCACGGTGCGCCCATCGCCCCTCCCACGATCAGCACTGGACCACATAACTCCATGTCTTGGTTTGAATCCCTCATCCTCGGACTCGTCCAGGGGCTGACCGAGTTCCTTCCCGTTTCCTCCAGTGCGCATCTGCGGCTGACCGCCGCGTTCTCCGGCTGGGAGGACCCCGGGGCGGCGTTCACCGCGATCACCCAGCTCGGGACGGAGGCCGCCGTACTGATCTACTTCCGCAAGGATGTCGCGCGGATCCTCTCGGCGTGGTTCCGCTCGCTGACCAACAAGGCGATGCGGAGCGATCACGACGCCCAGATGGGCTGGCTGGTGATCGTCGGCTCGATTCCGATCGGCGTGCTCGGGGTGACGCTCAAGGACCAGATCGAGGGTCCGTTCCGCGATCTGCGGGTCACCGCGACCATGTTGATCGTGATGGGCGTGGTCATCGGTATCGCCGACCGGCTCGCGGCACGCGACGAGACGGGCGGGAAGCACCGGGCGGCCAAGCAGCGCAAGACACTGCAGGACCTGAACACCAAGGACGGCCTCCTCTACGGCCTCTGCCAGGCGATGGCGCTGATCCCGGGTGTCTCCCGGTCCGGCGCCACGATCAGCGGCGGCCTCTTCATGGGCTACTCCCGCGAGGCGGCGGCCCGTTACTCCTTCCTCCTCGCCATGCCGGCCGTGCTCGCCTCCGGGCTCTTCGAACTCAAGGACGCCAGCGAGGGCGGCCATGTCTCCTGGGGCCCGACGGCCTTCGCCACGGTCATCGCGTTCGCGGTCGGGTACGCCGTCATCGCGTGGTTCATGAAGTTCATCTCACACAAGAGCTTCATGCCGTTCGTGTACTACCGCATCGCGCTCGGCATCGTCATCATCGCGCTGGTGGCGACGGGCGCACTGAGCCCGCACGCCGCCGAGTCGGCGGGCTGACAGCGCCTCCGGGGCCAGGAGGAGCGACAGCGCGCCTGCAACCTGGCCACACTCCCGTTCATGACTTGCTCCGGCAGTCCGTCCTGCCGTCTGCGGAGTACCTGGCACGTGTCGGGAGTCGGCCCCCAGCTGCGCGGTCCGTGCGTCGTCGTATGGGCCGACCGACCCGGGCCACCGCCGGCCGTGACGAACCACATACCGCCTGAGTAGCTGACCGGTAGCGCACTGTCAGTCCTTGCCCCTAGGCTTACGCGCATGTCCCCCGATTTCACTCACTCTGGTTCCGTGCGGTCTGCCGCCGCGTTAAACGAGCAGATCCGCGCCCTGTGGATCCGCGCGGGCGGTTCCCTGTCCGCTCAGGAGCGTGCGGAGTACGAGCTGCTGGTCGTGAAGTGGGCGGAAGCGATACGCGGAGAGGTCATCGAGGCGGCGTGAGGTCCACGGAGTGACGGTCAACCGGGACCGACGACCCGCGAGTTGACGTTCACCGTCCCCCGGAAACCCGCAGCACCGCCCCCGTCGTGTACGACGCGTCGGGCGACATCAACCAGGCGATGGCGGCGGCGACTTCCTCGGCCTGCCCGACGCGGCGCAGAGGAATCGAAGACGCGGCGCGTTCGGGGCGAGCCGGGTCGCCCATGGCCGCGTGCATCTCGGTGTCGATCATGCCGGGCGCGACGGCGTTGACGCGGATGCCGTCCGGGCCGAGTTCCTTGGCAAGGCCCATCGTCAGGGCGTCGACGGCCGCCTTCGTGGCCGCGTAGTGGACGAACTCCCCCGGGCTGCCGAGCGTGGCCGCCGCCGAGGACACATTGACGATGATGCCGCTCCCCCACGCCGCCATGGACCGGGCGGCACGGCGCGAACACAGCAGTGTGCCCAGGAGGTTGACCTCGACCACCCGTCGCAGCTCGGCGGGGTCGGTGTCCGCGAGTCTGCCGAGCGGTCCGGTCACCCCGGCGTTGTTCACCAGTCCGGTGACCGGCCCGAGCCGCTCCGCCGCCGTGTCGAAGAGCCGCTCGACGTCGTCCTCGTCGGAGGTGTCCACCCGCACCGTGACACAGCGCGCCCCCGCCGCGCGCACGGCGGCCGCGGCCCGCTCCGCGGCCGCGCCGTCCCTCACGTACCCCACGACCACGTCGTGTCCGTCCGCCGCGAGCCGCGCACAGGTCGCGGCACCGATCCCCCGGCTGCCACCCGTGACGACCGTGACATGACGTGTCATACGTGCCTCCTCATGACGAACCTGATCCGCACCAAGCCCGCATGCGATCACCCTACGATCACAGCCGCGCCGGCACGCCCTCATCGAGAGCGTAGGGCTGCTCCTCGGGCAACAGCCCAGCCGCGCGGTCGAGTTCCCCCGCGCGTCCGAGGGCGCGTGGACCACTGGAACGACGGCTTGATCCATGTCGAGCCGTGTTCACACCCCTTTTCGCAAAGAGATTCCTGGTCGGTTCGGTGGATCCACTTCAGCAGCAATGCCCATCCTGGTCACGGAGAAGATCGAACTGCACAGGCAGTCGGCCGGGGGCAGAACCGGGCGTGTTCCGGCCTGCCCCGTGATCCGCGGGCGGTTGGTGGTTCTGAGCGGGGTCAGTTCCTCGCCTCATCGGCCAGGAAGGCACTCAGGCTGTCGAGGAGCATGGTGCTGCCCTGCTCGGCCATGTCGCGTTCCTCGGCGGTGTCGCAGGTCTGGTGGAGCACGATCTGCGTGTGGTGGTCGTTCTGCTCGTCGAGTTCCATGGTCATGGCTGCCGGCGCGGGCTTGCCGGGTACGTCCATGCCGACCACCAGGCGGTTCTCGGCGACCTCAAGATAGGAGCCGGTCAGCGGGAACTGTCCGCCGTCGGGCGTGACCATCGTGGCCTTCCACGCTCCGCCCGGCCGTACGTCCATCTCGACGGAGCCTGCAACGGCGTAAGCCCACCGGGCGTACTGCTCGGGAGTGGTCCACGCTCGCCACACCTTCACCGCGGAGGCGTCGAGCGTTCGGGTCAGCTTGTAGGAGAAGCCGTCGGCCGGGGTGGCCTGCTCGTTACTCATGCTTCGTCTCCTCGTTTTCGTGCATCGTCGGGACTGTCGCACCTGTAGACACCCGTGGACGCGGAGACTCATCGGTCTTGCTGGGGCTTCTCTCAATTGGGCGAGGATGCGGGTAGGGAGCTGTTCGAATGAGCCCGGAGGAAGCGTTCAGAATCATCGATCACATCCTTGCTGCGATCTTCCCGCCCTCTGATGGGCCCTGGTCGATCAACCGCTGAGGCTGCGCCGTTCGCACTGCCAACAGATGGCTGGGCGTCCATCTGGACCGAGGAGACCGGCCGCGCCCGGCTGTCCTACCGACGGGCGGAAGAGATCTTCGAGACCTCCACCCGGCTGCTGGCCAACCCGCTCGCCCGGCCCGAGGACATCGAGGACCTGGAGGGGTGGACACTGCACCGGCTCAGGCACAGTGCACTGACACACGATGCGGAGAACGGCACATCCACACCGATGCTGCCGGCCCGCTCCCGGCACGCCTCCGCACGGTCGCTGGAACGCTACGCTCGCCCCGGAGTCGACACGGTCGCCCGGCATGTCGCCGAGCGCGACCCCGCCGCCCGTCGCAACGCACCCCGCTGACCGCGAACTCGGCGCGGGCATCCTGTCCGACCTCGCGTACCAACTGCTGTGCCGCTGCACGCCTTCCTGTCCATTACTTGGCTCATCCTGGGCTGAAGCCCACCGTCAGCCCAATCCGAAGGACTCCGTAGCTTGGCGGGATGAGCGATCAATGGAATGTAGAGACGGCCTGGCGCCGCCTCACGGACTGGCTGAAGGCGAATGCCCCGGTCTCATACGCCTCCCTGCTGCCGCCCGCCCCGGAGCAGGCCATTGAGGCTGCCGACGCCCAGCTGAGGCAGCACCTCGACTTCGGTCTTCCCGCCGAGCTGGGCGATCTCTGGCAGCTGTGCGGCGGTGTGGAACACCAATACATCGAGGCCAATGAGGAAGAGGGCGAGGTCGGCTCGGGGGCGTTCCTGCCCGGCGGGATCCTGCTCGGCCCGGTGGATGCGCTCAGGGCGCGGCTGCCCGAGATCGGCCGCGGCGACTGGTGGGGCGCCACGGTGGTTCCGTGGCTGACCGGCGACGAAGCAGGCCCCGAGTCCGGGCACTACGTGGGCGCGGACGGCGTCGGCCGCTGGTCGCTGCCGGACAACCTGGCCTGCGACAAGCCGGGCTATCCGTCGATCGCCGCCTATCTCGATGCCGTGCACCGCACGCTCACCGAAGGGCCGGCCGATGCCATGGGCCCGGATGTACCCGGCCTGGTGTGGGGCTGCCTGATCTGGGATGACCCCGAGGCACCTCTGCTGGACGATGCGCTGGAGCACTGGCACCCCGTCCACTGACCCGTGCCCCCGCCCGGGGCCCGCCTGACTGAGAAGCCGTTGTTGAACCGAGTATGAGCTTTGAGTTCCTGCTGGTCAGGCATGGTTTCGGTTGGATTGAGGGATGGTCTCGACGTTCTGTTTCCGCTAGATCGTCGAGGGGTGCGCGGTGGCGTCGATGCTGGGGTTGCTGGAGGCACGGGAAACGGCCGCCCGCGAGCGGGTGGAGGGCCTGCGGGAGGCGGCGGCCCGTGCGGCTGCGGCGCTGGAGGCCGCCGAGATTGAGCTGGACCGGCGAGTGATCGCACGCGAAGAGCTCGTCGATGCCCTGGCCGCGTCTGCCGAAGAGACCACCGTCGCGGTGGAGGCCGAAGGCGAGGAAGCGTCTGCCGCCGTGTCCGCGTCTGTGCCGGGAGCGATCGTGCCGCCGTGGCGGGAGGGGCTGTCGGTGTCGGTGCTCTCGCTCGACAACCAGCGGATTTTGAACGTGCTCCAGGACCGGCCGGACCGTGAGCCGGCGCGGGCCAAGGACATCGCGGCGGCACTGGGCCTTGACAACGCGGTCGCGGCGAAGGTCGAAGGGGTGCGGTCGAAGGCCAGGCGCCTTGGCGAGCGCGGGTGGTTGCTCCAGGAGGCGTCGGGGGCGTTCAGTGCCGGCCGTCGGCTCGTGGCCGGGCCAGGCGGCGGCTCATCCGCGTGATCATCGAGAACAGGATCATCGCCTCGCTGGTCGCGGTGAGCGTCTCGTAGTCCCGGCACAGACGGCGCGAATGCATCAGCCAGCGCGCAGATTCCGCAGCCGCCGCAGCAGGGGCACGGCCGCCTCGCGGTCGCCGACATTCGCGGCGGTCACCGCGACGACCAGGAGCAGGCCGAGGCAGTCGGTCACGATGTGCCGCTTGCGCCCGTTGATCTGCTTGCCGTTATCCCGGTACCGGGATAACGGGAATTATCTGGGGGCGTCGGTTATGGCGGGTTGGGCCGATCCGATCTGCTGGATGGCGGTGCCGTAGGGGCTGGGGCCGGTGATAACTACAGGTTCTCCAGGAAGGTGAGCAGGCTGTCGGTGGGCCGGTAGCGTTTGGTGGCGGTGTCGCGGGGTGCGGTGCGAGCCAGGGCGCGTTCCTTCATCGCCAGGTCGGCGTGGAGGTAGACGTCGGTGGCCTTGGTGCTCGCGTGTCCGAGCCAGAGGGCGATGGTGGAGGTGTCGACGCCGGCGGACAGCAGTGCCATGGCCGCCGTGTGGCGAAGTGTGTGCGGGGTGACGTTCTTGCTGGCCAGGGCCGGGCATCGCTCCGCGGCCGCGGGCAGGTACTTGCGGAGGAGATCGGCAACGGCATCGCGGCTGAGGTGTCCGCCGACGCGGTTGGGGAACAGTGGGTCATCCGGGGCTGCGTTGCGGGCGGTGATCCATCGCTGGAGCAGGCGGGCGGCGGGTTTCGTCAGCGGGGTGCAGCGCTGTTTGCGGCCCTTGCCGGTGCAGCGCAGGTGGGAACCGGTGCCGAGTTCGGCGTCGGCGCAGGTGAGTGCGGTCAGCTCCGAGACGCGCAGTCCGCTTTGCGTCGCGACCAGCAGCAGGAGGTGGTCACGTCGCCCCAGGAGGGTCGACTGGTCCGGGACCGCCAGCAGAGCCTCGGTCTCCTCGTGGCTGAGGAAGCACACGAGTGTGCAGTCGCGGCGCTTTTGCGGGATAGCCAGGACGCACTGAATCAGCAGGGCGTGTTCCGGGCAGCGGTAGGCGGCATAGGAGAACAGCGAGTGGATCGCGGCCAGTCTGGCATTTCGGGTGGTCACGCTGTTGTTCCGGTCGTGTTCGAGATGATCCAGGAAGCCACCGACGAACACGGCGTCGATGTCGGTCAACTCCAGCGCCGACGGCGGGCGGCCGAGCTGCCGCCGGGCGTACTCCAGCAGGAGGCGAAACGTGTCACGGTAAGCCGCGACGGTGTGGGCACTGACCCGGCGCTGGGCCAGCCGCTCGGTGAAGAAGCCCTGCATGACAGGGGCCAGAGTGGTCACGGTGATTCCTTCCATGCCCGGCCGAGGCGTTCGGCAGCGGCTGTCATCAGCTGCGGGCAGGCGTGCAGGTACCAGTAGGTCGTGGCCGGGCTGACGTGTCCGAGGTAGGTGGACAGCGCCGGGAGCCGGTGGGCGACGTCGACGTCGGCGGCGTACCAGTTCACCAAGGTGGTCACGGCGAACGTGTGCCGCAGGTCGTAGAGGCGCGGCCTGCCCGCGCCGGCCGGAGCCGTGAGGTCGACGGCCTTCAGCAGCCGGGTGAAGGTCTTGCTCGCGTTGGTGTGGTTGAGCCGGGTCCCGGCTCCGGACAGGAAGAACGCCTCAGTGGACGGGCACGGACACAGCTCGTCGCGCCGGCGCTGGTAGTCGGCGAGCTGCCCGACGGTGGTGGGGTGCAGCGGGACTTGCCGAACTTGGTCCCCCGCACCAGCAGGACACCGCGGTCCAGGTCCGGGTCGCACCGGTCCAGTCCCATCGCCTCTCCGGTGCGGATCCCGGTCGCGGCCATGAGCCCGATGAAGGACTCGAACGTCGCCGCGCGAAGGGGGTGGGCCAGGTGCCGGGCCGCGTGGATCAGCGCGGTGATCTCCGCCTGCGAGTACAGATACGGCAGCGTCGTCCGCCCGGCGCGGCGGGGCAGCAGGCCCGGCGGCGGGATCTCGGTAAGCTCATCGGAAGTCGCCAGGAAGCGGGCAAACTCGCGGATCACCGTCAGCCTGGCCGCCCACCAGGCCGGATCGGCGCCGTCCGGCAGCACGGCCCACGCCAGTGCGGCCTGGACCGTCAGGCGCGAGTCCCCGCGCTCCTCCAGGAAGTCGACGAACTGGCCGAGCATCCGGCCCTCGACCTCGAGTTTGTAGCCCAGACTCCGGCGGATCGTCAGATAGCGTTCGGCGCCGTCCCGGATGTCGCTCACCGCTCGCTCGCCGTCGGCCAGGGACGCACGACCGGTGCCAGCGCCGCCATGTCGACCTTCGCATAGATCGCCGTGGTGTCCTCGCCGTGGTGACGCAGCAGTTGGGCGACCTCGCCGAGGGTTCCGCCACCGGCCAGCACCTGGCAGGCAGCGCGGTGTCGCAGCTGGTGCGCGGCGACGACTGTCAGCGTACAAGTGGACGTGCACCACCTCGTACGGATGAGAGTGCACGGAAGTTGATGCGGTGACTGTCCGTGTCCGTGAGTCTGCTGTCGTCGGATCGGGGTGGCAGAGGGGCGGCTGACGGTGGTCTTGGACCCGCATCGCTGGCTGGAGCTGAGGCGGTTTCGCAGTCTGTACGAGTCAGGTGCGATGAGCCTGCGGGACATTGCGAAGGAGACCGGGCTGAATCGCCGCACCGTCACCAAGTACCTGACGGGCGAGGCTCCCGTTGCGCCTCCGCAGAGGACGGAAAGCGGACAGCGGCAGCGGCGGGCGGTTGACGAGGTGGCCCCACTGATCGACGCGAAGCTCAGGTCGGAGGTCCTGCTGAAGGCGTCGGTGATCCACGAGCGTCTGGCGTCGGAGTACGGGTTCACCATCAACTATCAGCGGGTCAAGATCTACCTGCAGGAGGCCCGGCCCCGTGTCGCGGAGGAGTCGGGCATCAGCCCGGGGGAACTCGCGGGCCTGCACCGCCGGTTCGAGGTGATTCCCGGTGCTCAGGCCCAGGTGGACTGGGGGGACGAGGGCAGGATCCTCGCTCACGTCGGGATCCCGAAGGTCTACTCGTTCCATATGACGCTGTCGCACTCCCGTGATCCGTTTTGCTGCTTCACCACGGGCCAGGATCTGGGGACGTTCTTCGAATGCCACCGCCGCGCGTTCGCGCACTTCGGCGGGGCGCCCATGAGCATCGTCTACGACCGGACCAAGACCGTCGTGCGGCGGCATGTCGCCCCTGGTGAGGCTGTCCCGCTGCATCCGGAAGCGGTCGCGTTCGCCGGGCACTACGACTTCGACATCGACGTGCTGGCTGCCTACCGGCCGCAGGGCAAGGGCCGGGTCGAGCGCCAGGTGCTGATCGTCCGCGATCATGTGCTGGCCGGGCGGGCGTTCTCCTCTGTCGAGGAGATGGACGCGGCCTTCGCGGCATGGGTGCCGCTGCGGCGGGCGAAGGTGCACGGAACCCACGGCGAGATCATCGGACACCGGGCGGTGCGGGACCATGTGGCCCTGCGGCCGCTGCCCGAAACTCCGTATGTGGTTGCCCAACGGCACCTGCGGCATGTCGGCAAGGACTGCCTGGTCGCCTTCGACGCGAACCTCTACTCGGTGCCCGCCCGCAAGGCCCGCGTATCACTTGACTGATGCGGCCGATCTGGCGGCCTGTTCGATCTTCGCGCAGTAGGCGGTGCGGGCGTCCTCATCGATCTGCATCTCGTGTTCTGGGCGCATCCCGGTTCGGCCGTCGACGCCTTCGCGCAGGATGTCGGCGTGCCCGGCATGCCGGTTGGTCTCGCCGAGGACGTGGACCAGGATGGCGAACAGGTTCGTGTTGGGATAAGGCTCCGGCCACCACGGCACGTGGCCGGGGGCATCGAGGGCAAGCTCGTCGATCGTCGCGTCTGAGTGTTCCCACGTGCGCCGGTAGGACTCGATGATCTGATCGCGCGCCTCGTCCTCAGCCGCCCACAGATCGCTGCCGTCGTGGTCCTGCCACCGGGACAGCGGTTCCGGGGAGGGCCGGTCGAAGACCTCGCCGAAGTACCTGGCCTCGACCCTGGCCACGTGTTTGACCAGGCCGAGGAGGTTGGTCCCGGTCACTGTCAAAGGTCGGCGGGCGTCGTATTCGGACAGGCCGTCGAGTTTCCAGAGCAGCGCCTTGCGGTCCCGCCGCAGTCTCCCGTGCAGGTTGTCCTTCGCGAATTCATCGATCATGCGGCATGAGCCTGCCATGGGCTACTGATGGCCTCAAGATCCCGTACGTGGACCGCAATGACCGACAGAGCCGAAGCCTGGCCATGGCCACCGCCCCGAGCTACTCAAGAAGCTCGGGGCGGTGGCCACGTGAGACAACCTCTTAGGGTGGGAGCAAGGTCGCTGGTGAAGGTTCCGGCCGCTATTGCTTCCTGGCGAAGTTGCCGGTGTCGGCCTCGGTGAGGATCCCGAGTTTGACCAGGCGTTTCAGCTTGGCGCGGGTGCCTTCGACGTTCTTCGGCAGCAGTTCGTGCCCGAGGGCTTCGCAGACATCCTTGGCCCGTAACGGCCCGGTCGCCTGGTTGAAGACGGCGAGGATGCGGGGATAGTCCGGGTGCTCGGGCAGGTCCGGTGTGTGGGCCGGGAGCCGGTCGGCGAGGCGGGTGACGGTCTTGCGGGTGATCGCGAGGTGCTCCAGGTGGGTCTCGGCCTCCCGCAGCCGGTTCTGCAGGTCCTCGATCTGTGCGCGGAGGTCGTCGGCCAGGGCCCGGGCGGCGTCTTCCTGGATGTCCAGGGCGTCGAGCAGGGGCTGGATGTTCACGTTGCCGCCGCCTGCGTCTCGCGCCAGGTGGGGGCGTTCGCGCCGGTGAGGCGTCGGGTCATGACGTGGGTCATCGCCCAGCAGACGCGGGAGGCGGAGGAGGAGGGGCGGTGCTCGTAGTCACGGACCAGGCGCCGGTGCAGTATCAGGATCCCGTAGGTCTGCTCGACCCTCCACCGCTTCGGCTGCGGCACGAACCCCTTGACCTGCGGGTTGCGGGCGACGATCTCGACGTCGATGCCCAGGCCGGCGCCGTGTGCGGCGACCTGGTTCTTGAAGTCCTGGTCGACCAGGGCTTTGCGGACGGTTCCGCCGGCGTGCTCGGCGACCTGGTCCAGCAGGACGATGCCCGCGGCGTTGTCGTGGGTGTTCGCGGCGAGAACGACGACCGCGATGACCAGGCCGAGGACGTCCACGGCCAGGCCCCGCTTGCGGCCCGGCACCCAGCCCGCTTGGCCGGATCGTGGCCGGTCGTGGTGGCGGGGACCCCGGCGGCCACGTGGACACTCTGGATGTCCAGGACCACCAGGGTCGGGTCCTCTAAGCGGCGGGCGCGTTCACGGACCTGGCAGCGCAGGAGTTCATGGATGACCTGGTCGGTTCCGTCGTCCCGCCAGGCGGCGAAGTAGTAGTAGGTCGCGCTCTTCTGCGGCAGGTCATGCGGGAGATAGGCCCACTGGCAACCGATCCGCCCCTGGTAGAGGATCGCGTTCACGATCTCCCGCATGTCGTAGGCGCCCTGATGGCCGCTGACCGAGCGGTGCCGGTCCTTCCACGCGATGATCACGGGCTCGATCAACGACCACTGCTCGTCCGATAAGTCACTCGGGTAGGACTTGCGTTCACTCACCCGGTCACATCACCAGATCACCAACCGCGGACCGGTAGATTCCGCCCCGCCGCCACACCATCAGGCGACAGCAGATCCACTCAAAGACTCACGAACCGCCCACTGAGGGATCCCCACCGAGTCAGACACACTCCCCGGGGACGCTTTGCCGTGCTCTGTGGAACCGTCATTTTCCGGTGAGGCCCCGAGGTGCTGACGGTCCAGCCGGCGTGGTGATGGCATTGGTGATGATCTCGGTGAGATCAGCCACGGTCCGGGCCCCGTAGATATCGGCGTCGTCGAGCTCGATGTCGTACTTGCGCTCAAGGGCACTGATCGTGCGTAGAAGGCGCAGTGAGTCCGCGTTCGGAAGCAGTTGAAGCTCCGTGCCCGGCTTGATTGGGTCCTGATCGCTCATGTCGAGCGTGGTCCGCAAGATCGTGCAGACGGTGTCGAACGGGGAGTCGCTCATGGTTCGGGGGTCCTTCCGGAGTTTTAGGAAATAGTGACCTCGGCATAGCGGGGCTCAGCCGGCTGCGTCCTCTGCCATGTCCGTGTGTCTAAAGATTGATAGGTACAGCTGGTGCGGCGTCGTCCGCGGGAGCCGGTGCGGGCCCTCGGCCCCCCCGCATCGACCGTTGGGGCTGCTACATGGTCTTCTCCCGCCGGAGCGCGGCTGCGGTGGAAGGGCGCTCAGCGGCCGACGTCCGTCAACCCCCATCGGGAGCGGACCGCCGCGAGCGCGTAGTGCTTGGTGGCGTGCCCCCAACCGGTGTTGACCGTCTCCAGATACCGGGTGAGCTCCGCTGACAAGCCGGGCCGCAATTCCTCGATGCGATCCGCGTGATTGGCGATGCCCTCGAGCCAGTCGCGAATGGTTCGCTCGTAATGCAGCGTCAGGTCGGTGGCCCGAAAGAGGCTAAGCTTGGCATCCTCGACGGCTCCGACCAGCTTGGAGAACGGCCGAAGCGTTGCGAACCCGAAGATCGTCTCCTGGACATGACGGCTGGAGTCTCGAGGCGTGAACTCGGTGAACTGCTCGTCGTTGCGGTAGCAGGTCGCTGACATATACAGCCGGCCGCCGCTCTTGAGTGCGCCCGCGGCGGTGGCGACGGCACGCTGGTGGTCCGGCATGTGCTCGATGACGCCCACCATCGCAACCGCGTCGAAGGCGCCGTCGGGCTTGAAGTCGTATACCGAGCATTGCTGCACCTGGACACGGTCGTCGAGGTCTCGGCTGCGTGCGCGTTCCCGAGTGTACGATGCCTGCGTACCCGAAGGTGTGATGCCCAGGACCTGGCAGTCGTAGCGGTCGGCGAGGTAGAGCGCGAGCGCACCCCAGCCCACACCGATATCCAGCACCCGTTCACCACCCTGGATGCCGAGGCAGTTCGCGATGAACTCGAGCTTGGCCTCCTGCGCCTCGTCGAGCGTGCAGTCGTCGGACGCGTAGATCCCGCAGGTGTACTTCATGTGCTCGCCGAGGAAACACTCGAAGATCTCCGGCGTCAGGTCATAGTGGTTGTTGGTCGCGTCGGCAGCGGCCTTGAGCATCAGGCCGGCGTCATCTGCGGCGGGGGCGGTGCGTGTCACCGTGGATTCTCCTTGATCAGACGACTCGGATCAGCCGGCACGCTGAGACAAGTCGCCCTACTGTCGCAAGCACTGCGAATAGACGAAGCAGAAGACCGGGTCAGCGAATCAGAACCCGACGTATGTGCTGCCCTGCTAGGGCATTCTCTGGATGGTGCGGAGAAAGGTTCTGAATTCGTCCACGTCACGCGCATCGAGCGAATGGGCGAAGCGTCGGACCAGTTTCTCCAGGGCGAAGTACGCCTCGGTGTGGTCGTGGCCGACGCGGTCGACCACCTTGAGCGCCGTGCGCCAGTAACCCGGATACATCCCGTCCAAAGGCATCCGGAAGTCGGCGAGCACCTCGCGTGCCCGGTCCAGCGTGTGCGCACCGTCGCGCTCCAACGACTCCTCGACGAGGCGGGAGTAGAAGCCGAAGTGCCGCGCTTCGTCTCGGCTCATCAGATGGAGGAGCTGGCGAAGAACTGGTTCCTTTACCACCTGACGGTAGTTTCTATAGAACAGCTGCGTCGCTTTCTCCTGCAGCAGCAGGTAGAGGAACGCCTCCAAAGGGTCCTCGTACTGTATCGCGAACGGCTTGCGGCCGACCTCGGCCAGATCCTCGTTCAGCGTCTGCTCGTCGGCGATGCTGGCTGCGAGCTGATAGTGGCTCAGGGCCGAGGCGTGCTTCTCCTCGTCGTTGGCCCAGGCGAAGAGGAATCTGGCGTACTCACGGTTGCGATGATAGGTGGAGACGCTGATATCCCCGGTCGTCGGAAATGCCGTGAGGTTGAAGCTCAGAAAGGCCGGGATGTGATCCTCGACGTAGGTGATGAACCGAACGATCGAGTGGTCGTCGTCGGTGAGATCTGCGGCGCGCGTCGCAGACCAGTCGATGTCGGAGAGCGACCACCCGCTCTCGCTGGTGCGCTTGTTCACGACCGCGGTCGAACGGCGGATCGCCGCTATCTGAGAGTCGGCGATCTCGGGCGCCGGAGCTTTCAAGGTCGGCATTTGAACGTCTCCATTCCTCTTCTTGTTGTCTCGAACTTCGATACCGATGGCAGGTGCTTGATCCACAAGCCGCGGTTGTTCAGCGGGCCGGCGTGCTCACGTTCCAGAAGACTCGGACGGGACCATGTGACAACGAAGCTGGGCGGCGATGCCGTCATCGATACTCGCCATCCTGGCGAGATGATCGGGACGCAGTGCGGCGAAAGTCCCGTCGGCCACCAGAACCTCGTCGCCGGAAGGTGCGATGACCTCCGAAGTCACCCGGTAGCCGCCGGGCCAGACTTCAGTGATCCTGGCGTTGATGACGTAGGGTCGGCCGGCCACGACCGGTGCCAGGAACCGGACGCGCAGGCCGGAGGAGAAGACAAGGACGCCGTGTTCGAGCAGGATGGCGTTCGCCATCGTGTCGTCGACCGCGGTGGTGACGATTCCACCGTGTACGACTCCCGGGTAGGAGCACAGGTCGAGGCTGAAGGTCACCGTGTCGGTCACTGCGTCGTCTCCGGTGCGGCGCGGATCGAGCCGCAGCCCGAACGGGTGGCGCGGGGAGCAGCCGAAACAGTGATACCAAGGTTCGTCCCGCAGCGGCAGGTCGACGGCCGCGGTCACCGTGCGGCCCCGGTGAGTCGTGCGGCTTCGGCGCGTTTCCACTTGCCGCTCGTGGTACGGGGCAGCCGACCCGGACGGACGAGGTGTACCTCGATGGCCGAGAGCCCGAGCTCGTCGGCGATTCGCCCTCGGATCCGGTCGGCCATCTCTTCGTCGTTCTGCCTGGTTTCCACCACCACCCTCAGGACTTCGGTCACCTCGGGTACCGCGACGCAGCGCTGTCGGTACACTCCGGGAATATCGCGGACGACGGCCTCGACATCCTGTGCGAAGAAGTTTCGCCCACGGACGATGATCATGTCTTTGACCCGGCCGGCGACATACAGTCGGCCGTCGTGGCGGAAAGCCAAGTCTCCGGTGCACAGCCATCCGCCCGTGAACAGATTCTGCGTCGCTTCGGTGTTTCGAAAATATTCTTCGGTGACCGCGTCGCCGCGGATCTGGACTTCTCCCAACTCGTCGTCGTCAACCGGTTCGCCCTGCCGGCCCGTGAGTCGCAGCTCCATACCCTCGATGGGCCGGCCGACGGCGACAACGGTTTTGGCATCCGGATCGGCCGGGTCGACAAGACGAACCTCGTTCTTGTCCAGCAGCAGGCCGCGGTCGACGTGTACTACCTGCGGTTGTTCGCCGCATACCGGGAAGGTGACTCCCAAGGTGGCCTCGGCCATCCCGTAGACCGGGAACATCACCGAGGGAGAGAGACCCGCCGGGGCCAGGCGCCGGGTGAAGTTCTCCACGGTCGCGGCCGACACCGGTTCCGATCCGTTGAATGCGAATCGCCAGCTCTGCAGGTCCAGCTCCGATATTTCAGCGTCGCTGACAGCGTCGAGCATGAGATCGTAACCGAAGTCAGGGCCGCACGTCACCGTGCCTTGGTGTTCAGCGAAGTAGCGAAGGAATGCCGCCGGGCGGCGGATGAATCCGCCTGGGCTGAAGGTATGGGTGGCAGCACCGTGCAGAAGATAG
Organism: Streptomyces sp. NPDC048275; assembly: GCF_040652275.1. Taxonomy (NCBI): domain Bacteria; kingdom Bacillati; phylum Actinomycetota; class Actinomycetes; order Kitasatosporales; family Streptomycetaceae; genus Streptomyces; species Streptomyces sp. NPDC048275. The sequence continues at coordinate 7,767 of NZ_JBEZLR010000066.1, read as the reverse complement.
GCCAACCAGCCGATGAGACCCATATCATGGAAATGGGGGACCCACTGTATGAAGACGTCTTCGTTCGAGACCTGCGCGGAGGCGCCGATAGAGCGGAGCCCCGCCAGCACGGTGCGGTGCCGCAGCACCACTCCCTTGGGATCGGAAGTGCTGCCCGAGGTGTACTGGATCACAGCGATGTCGTCGGGCTGCACCTGTGGCAATTCCGCCCCCGAAGCCGCTGCGGGCCGGTCCGCGGCAACAGCCGCACCGTGTGTCACGCCTGCGGGCAGGGGCAACACGGTGATGCCCGGGCGAACCTTACGAACCTCGTCAGCCAGTGCCGACTGCGAGGGATCCACAAGCAGATACCGCATATCTGCCGCATCGAGGAACCGGATCACCTGACGCGCGGCGGATAACGTGTCCCGAGTCATCGGCGGGGTCGGCAGAAGGCTTGCCGCAGCACCGGTAAGGGTGATGCCGAACAGACCCACCAGCACATGGGGGCCGGCTCCGGATACGACTCCCACCACGCGGCGGCCGCCCACGCCGTAAGAAGCAAGCTGGTGAGCGAAATCGACTGCACATTCGTTGAGCTGGCGGACGGTGATCTGCTCGCCTTGTTCAGGAAAGTACAGGGGCTGATCCGGCCACTGACCAGCGCAGTCACGCAGCGCGTCAGGCAAAGTCGTCGCCGTGAGCAAGGTCAGCCTCTCTGGTTCGAGCACTGGATTACTCGTCTTCCAAACTTGTGCATGACGTACCTCTTTCTCGAAGGGTGTCCGGGACGTTCGCCCTCTAGAGGCAAGAGCAGGTCGCCGAGCACCTGTTGGCCTGATCGTTAAACACTTAATCATACACACGCTTCGACAACGTGTCACACACAACAGTGTGACTTGACGACCACTCAATGTCGATGCAGGCCGGACGAGTTGCGCAACCAGCACGCGCCGCCTGACCTGCTCGCTGTAGGTGGAGTTGCAATCGCTCATTTCCGTGTCAGTGCGCCACGGCACGAATACCGCCCCTTGGCTGCGGAACCCGCCACGATCTCTCACTCCCATGACGGTGCCTCCGCCGCGGCAACCGCTGCTGACCTGTGCCAACACGCAGAAACTCACGGAGCACTTTCCAACCCCTCGCCTCAGAAGCCGTTGTTGAACCGAGTGTGAGCTTTGAGTTCCTGCTGGTCAGGCATGGTTTCGGTTGGATTGAGGGATGGTCTCGAGGTTCTGTTTCCGCTAGATCGTCGAGGGGTGCGCGGTGGCGTCGATGCTGGGGTTGCTGGAGGCACGGGAAACGGCCGCCCGCGAGCGGGTGGAGGGCCTGCGGGAGGCGGCGGCCCGTGCGGCTGCGGCGCTGGAGGCCGCCGAGATTGACCTTGTGCGAGGCGGTACCGGTGGCCATGTGGGAGTCGACCGGGGTGCTGTCGCCGCCGCCCTTCCAGCTGAGGTCGCCGTAGAAGTCGAGGTTCCGCACATCCCTGTTGTCAGTGGCACCTTCGCACGCACCGCTGTAGCCCATCGAGTCGATGTGAGCGATGGGATTGCCGTCGCCGAACAGTACGGATGGCACCAGGAGCCGGTGACGATCGGATCGGGGTAGGACGGGGCCCGCGTCTCGTTCTGCTCGGCCAGTTCCTTCGCGGCCTTACGGGTTCCTTCGAGCGACTGCTCGTCCTGCGGCGTGATGGTGATCGTCTCACCGCCCTTGCTCACGGTGCGCGACGAACTGCCCTGCTTCCAGTCGGCAATAGGCTGCGGGTCGTTGAAGTACGCGGCGACGTCGGAGTTCAGGACGGCAAACTCGGCGCGGTGATCCCGAGCGCCCATGCCAGTGCGCATCTGGACATCAGCCTTCGGTGGAGTGGTTCGGAAGTGGCGTCGAACCCCGGTGATTCCGGGTCTCCTTGAGCGCTGGTCGGTGAGGAAAGCACTGTCACGTTGCCTGACGGGTGGGATGACACGGCCGGGGATCGGGGCGCCGCTCAGCCGGTTGCGCTTCGGCCGGGCCGCCGCGCTGTGGCGCCGTCAGTGCGGCGGCGCCGTCTGGTGATCGTCTGAGCGCCCCTGCCCAGAGTGCCGTCTGAGGAAAGGGCAGCGTTCCGCTGCGGTCGGTGTGTTCTACGTCTCATCCGCGGGTTGTTACAGCGGGCGGGCGGCCGGTGTCTCCATGCCAAGTACCCAACATGGTTACTGCGTTAGGAGTTTGACGGAGCCGGATGGTCTGGCGACGCACAGAGTCCGCCTGCCCCCCAGACGTATCTGGACTCGGAGCATGCAAGGGGTCTGACCGTGACGCGGATGGCGGAACCGTTGATATCTGACACGCCTACTAGTTGCAGATGCCACGTAACTGTCCCTGCGGAAAGAGCAACCGTGTCTGACCCGACGAACACTCAAGCCGAACCCACTCCGTTCGCCGCCGTCATGGGCGACGAACGGCACGCCATGTATGCCGACCTGGTAGCCCAGGGGCCGATCCATCCTTTTACGCATCCCACCGGAATGTCGGCCTGGATGGTGACTGGTTATGCGGAAACACGCGCACTGCTGGCCGATCCGCGACTGATGAGGGGTGGTTGGCGCATCGGTCCCTACGCCGACAAACTTCCCGAGGACGTGGCTCGCGGCCTTCATACGACTGCGCTGTTCAGCGACCCGCCGGAGCACACTCGCCTGCGGAAGCTGGTGGTTCCGGTATTCACCCGGCGCAAAGTCGAGAAACTGGCTGCTCGCATACAGCAGATGACTGACGATCTCCTCGCTGCTGCTGATCAGACGGAACCCATCGACCTGGTCACCACACTGGCGTCCCCGCTGCCGTTCAACGTGATCCGCGAGATGCTCGGCGTCCCGGAAGCAGATCATGTCCAGTTCCGCGAGTGGACGAACGTGGTCGTATCTCCCGGCATGTACAGCTTCGAGGACTTCGAGAAGGGCGCCACCGCCATCCTCGAGTACAGTCGGGAGCTGATCAGCGCGAGGCGGCTTGACCCTCAGGACGACCTGCTGTCGGATCTCGTCGCCGCACGCGACGGCGAGGACAGGCTCACCGAGGACGAACTCACCTCGATGGTCGTCCTCCTGTTGCTCGCCGGCTACGAGACCACGGTTCACCTGCTCAGTAACGGCATGCGTGCCCTGCTCACCCACCGCGATCAGCTCGAACTCCTCCGCGACCGACCCGATCTCATGGAATCCGCGATCGAGGAGGTCCTGCGCTACGACGGCCCCGTGCAGATCACCCTGCCGTACCGCGTCGCGAAACCGATCGAAGTGGGCAACGTGACTCTCTCCGAGGGTGATTTGGTGCACTTTGCGTTGATGGGCGTCAACCGGGAAGACGAGCACTTCCCCTCGGGTGACACGCTGGACATCACCCGCGAGGCGAACAGCCATCTCGCCTTCGGTCACGGCATCCACTACTGCCTGGGCGCACCACTGGCCCGGGTCGAGGCTCGTATCGTGTTCAGCACCCTGCTCGAGCGATACCCGCGACTGCGACTGGCGGTGCCCGCGGAGGAACTGACGCGTATACCCGGATGGCTCATGAACGGCGTGTCCACGCTGCCCGTGCATCTGCACTGAAGCGGTGACTGTTCGTCCTCTGGCGAGTCGGCGCGAGCAACACACAGATGACGACGTGATCGATGTTGGTGGCCAGCGCCTGGCCTTCGGAACGCTTCGACGAGTCGAGCGCACGAAGGCCGGGTGCCGAGGCAGCAAGGTCCGCAACCCCCGCCGCCCCCTCGCACTCCTCGGCGTCGGTTGATCACAAACCGGACGTCATGCGACTACGCCGAAGCCCTGGGGCTGGTCCCAGCTCCTCGAAGGTTCCACGATCGCCAGGCAAGATCCGCGCGTCTTGATCACGGCAGGCCCGACCCGCGCGCCCACCGCCCCTCGGTCTTCGTCGTCGGCAACGCACAAGGGTCTGTCAACGCGGCTTGATGATCCAGGTCAAGCCGTGTTCACAGACCATCTGGCGGTGGTCCTCCGACTTGGGTCCACCCGCCGGGAGTCGTCAGTCGGGTACGGCGAAGGCCTCGGCCCAGTCGTCATATGCCTCGCCGTACCGTCTGGCGGCGATGAGGAACAGGCAACGGTCGGTCAACGCCTGACGCAGCGGCACCTGGTCCTGCCCCATACCGGCGAGACGGCGCGTGAGTGCCACCTGTTCGTCGAAGAGGGGACGGAGCGGTCCGTGGAAGCCGCAGGCGCGACGTTCCCGGTACAGGGTGGCGCGGATGGTCAGTCTGCGGTGCAGGAGGACCAGGTCGGGCAGGTGTCCGCCCAGCTCGGCCGCTGCCGCTCCGCCCAGGTCGGCCACCTGCTTCTCCAGGCACGGCAGGCCGTCGAAGTAGGCACGCTGGACGTCGGGTGACCAGTGGTCGACGTCCGTGCCGAACGCCGGCGCCGGCGCGCCCGAGCACGCAGCGGGCTCCGCCGACCGGCCCGACCAGGCGAACAGGGTGGTCCACCACGAGACGATGTTGCTCCAGGTCTTGCGTTCCCCGATCTCCGCCAGCTCGGCCAGCAGGGCGAGGGCTTCCTTCCGCGCCCGGTCGGCCTCGGAGTGCCGCCCGGCGGCCTCCAGCATCCCGGCCTGGTGGGCCAGTCGCCATGTCAGTTCCGCCAACGGGATGCGGTCCACCTCCAACCTGGCGCGGCCGTCGTTCACGCCGGCCGTGAACACGTCCAGGGCTTCGTCGTGGTGCCCGGCGGCCTGCAGTTCCGCAGCCCACTGCGTCAGGTACCAGAAGGAGACGCCGTCCGTGTCTCCGGCGCTCTGCGCTCTCACCACCCGCCCGCAGATCTCCGCAGCCTCCCCGTGCAGGCCCTCCTCGGCGAGTGCCACGATCAGGGGCAGTTGTCCATACGCTGGGCTCGCCACCTGACCGTGCTCGAAACCCCACCGCCCCGCCTCGGCCATCTCCTCGCACACGGCGAAGCCTTCGGCCCGTCGGCCGACGTCGTACAGCTCGCGCCGGTAGCCGCCCAGTGTGTCGAGCAGCAGCTCGGTCCTTTTCGGGTGACCGGCGTCGATCTGCCGTGCCGTGGCCACCGCCTCGGCGCGCAGGGCGAGCCGCGCCTCCGGCCGGTCCCGGAGCCCGGAGGCGTACCCCTGTTGGTGCAGTGCCCGGGACAGCTTCGGGAGGTAGGTCGCCGGACTCACGGCGGACAGCACCCGGTACGCCTCGATCTGCTGGTGGAGTGGCAGCCGCCCCGATCCGAGCAGCATCGTCCGTGCCCTCAGCAGCGCGTCCTGATCGACTTCAGTCGGTTCGTCCATCCGGCGATTCTGAGGGCGCCAAAAGCCCCGGACAAGGCAGTTGGGCTGTACCGTCCGTCCTAGGAGAACCGGCCTCCCAGCTGTCATGATGGGGATGGTCGAGCCCCCCGCCACCCACCTCTGCCACTGTGCAAGACGCGGGGATCGGCATCGCCCGGTTTCTCCGGTGGCCACGGGATGGACCAGTCCATTCCGGCCCCCTTCCACATGGCGAACACCAGTCGGTCGCCCAGCGGTCCGGAAGCACGCCGGGGCTGTTTCAGTACCGGGTCGTGGAATCTGTGGAGTGCCGGGCGAAGGCGGGCCAGGCGGTGGAAGGCTGCCAGCGCCTCTGGCAGGTTGCTCACTTCGCCCGCCGCGCTCCGGTCCTCGGCCGGCTCCGTCTCCTCGGCGGGAAACCAGCCGAGGACGAACGACTCCAGAGCCCGGATGGGATCCGTTTGCACGTGGTCGACCCAGTCCACCCCTGGCACCGGCCCGGGTGTCGGGACCGGTCGTACAGCCTCCAGCATCTCGCGGCTCAACGGCCGGTCGAGCTCCAATTCGGCGTGGTCGAAGCTGGCAGGTGCATACGACGTTCCTCTGCAGAGCGGGGTGCCGAGGGGAAGGCAGCCCTGGTCCAGGCGGGTGAAGAGGTGGAGGGGCAGCGGCCCCCGGAATTCGAACCGTGAGTGGAGCTCCGGAATCCTGTCCCCGCGCAGTAGCACCTTGGTGGAGTCCTGGACGCCGCTGCCCCCGGGGTGTCCCCGGGCGCGACGATGACGACGGTTGCGTCCTCCCCTGCCCCGATGAGAGCCGGGCCCATCTCGTACCGGTGGAGCCGGGCTCCAGCGACGGACAGTGCTGCCGCCTCGGTGATCAGTGGCGGAAGCGTCTGCGGCATGTGGTCACCCTATCCAGGAAGAGGACAGGGCGATTAATGATGACTCGATACGCGCCCTAGACGGCTGATCTGTAGATGGCCCGGACCGGATCGATCTTCACCAATGCGCCCTTCGACGCAAGCAGGCGGAGAATTCGCCGCGCTTCCTTCTCTGCGGCCCGCTGGTCGGCTGGCTCATGCCCGGAGTCGCGCAATGTGGTCACGGCTCGCTGCGTATCCCAGATCCCGCCCAGAGCCTCGACCGCCTTGGCGACGACGCCCTCGTGTGTCTGTGGTACATCGGTCATCGATACCCCTCCTATGGAGTCGTCAGCCTGACAACTCGGAACGTCTCAGCCGCGCAAGGAGTCTTTGGACGCGACTTGATGATCCACGTCAGGCCGCGTCAACAGCCCTCTCCCTTCAGCGGTGTTCAGGCTGGCCGACCGTGGTCGTAGGCCTGACGGTGCTGTGCGGCATCAGCTGTGTCGCTGCCACCATCGCCGCTTCGGTTCGTCTGTCCGAGGACCGGCTCCGGCCCCATCAGGGGCTGACGTGCTGTTCGGCGGGAAGGCGCCCAAGGCGGCGCGGATGCGGTCGAAGGGGGCAATGGTGTGATGGTCGTCGGCGGGGAGCGTCACTCCGACGCAGATCAGCTTGAAACTGTTCTCGCCGAGGGGTGCGCCGATGAACACCGGTGCGCCCACGCACCCTTGTGGCAGGTCTCCGATCCACCGGATGCCACCGTCGCCTGCGCGTGTGATCCGGCCGATCACGACAGCCTGCTCTCGGGAACCGTCCCCGTCGTTGACGTGGCCCAGCAGATAGGCCGGGACCGGCGACTCACCGAGGCCGGCGATGTCCTGTTCCGTGGCTGCGATGCCGTCGGTGATCTCGTCGGTCGTCCAGTGCCAGCCCTTGCGGGAGCCGTGCGCGTGCAGCCCGGTGGAGGGCATGATCGCCACCCCCAGATCGCCGAGATGAGTCCACCCCTCCGCGAAGTCGAGCATCATCAGCTTCTGAGCGCTCATCATGGGTGCGCACAGTTCAGGGCGCAGCGTGAACTCCGCCAGCTCGACACTCGCCGGCTCACTGGCGGTCACGAGGTACTGCCGGATGACCTCGCCTTCGGAGGTCGTCTCCACGAGTTCGTTGAACCAGAAGGCCGTTGCGTGTTGTTCCTCCCGGTGGGCTCGCTGGAAGGGAAGCGTCGAGCGGCCGACGTGATCGACTATCGCGTCGATGATCGCACTGGAATAGTCGGGCAGGTCAGGCATGGATCGAGAGGCTAACGCACGGTCGGAGACAGCAACCGGGCAGCATGGCAAGGCCCGCCCGCGAGCCCTCCGGTCCTCAGTCTTCGACGTCGGTGACAGGCAAGGGTCTGCCAACGCGGCTTGATGACCCATGTCAAGCCGCGTTCACAGACCTTTCGGCCAGACCGGCTGTGTGTGACGCCCGTCGGCACCAGATGCGATTTCGCTGCACGCGGACGTGGCAACGAAGAGGATCGCAGCAAGGACCCCGCGCGACCGGGCCGTGTCCCGCGACGTGGTGTAGGGGATCAAGAGCTACGCGTTCCGGTTCGAGACCCGTGGCGATCTCTGCGGAGACTGCAGCCCACGAAG
>NZ_JBEZLR010000065.1:0-58420 GCF_040652275.1 Streptomyces sp. NPDC048275 | reverse complement strand
GACAGAACCCCTCAGCAAGGTTCATCGTCCCAGGTCAGGAAGGCACTTTCGCATTTCCGCCCCGGAGTCAGCCGTCCCCAAGTGAAACGGTGAGGCTAGCTGAGCCGACGCAACGTAGGGCCAGGCCGCGTGCCGCCGCGCCGCGGGAGTCGCGCGGCGTGGCCTGCTACCTGGCCCGAACTCCAAGGGTTGGACAGCCCGGTGACGACAGCGTCCGGGTCGCGGCGGAAGCCTGCGCCGAGGTGCTACAGGGCAGGGAGGTCGTGGGCGAGTTGAGATGTGTTACGCATCAACGCCGAGCGGTGTCTTGTGTGTTGGGGCAGGTGACGTGAGCAGTTCCAGAAGGCCAGTTGATGGCTGAGGGAGCCGATCACGGACGCAGGTGATCACGATCGATAGCTGCCGGGACTGACCGGCAACGCCGCGACGAGGCCATCCGCATTCACCCAGCACTCGACCACGGCAACACACCTACAGCGTCAAAATGACCCCGAACCACTCGAATTCGCGACGCTTGAGGGATCCAAGTAGCCCACAGGTTCCACAGTTAGTCCTTTGGAGACGCCATGACCGAGCCGAAGACTCGCGCACGAATTATAGGAAAGCTTGACGCTCCCCCGGAGCCTCCCATCGGAAGCATGCGCAATAGGTACCTCATCAACGGCGGCGACACGGGTGGTCGATTCTCCGTTGTCCAGCACCTGTTCGAGCCGCGAGCTCTGGGTGGCCCGATGCACCGTCATAAGAACGAGGACGAATACACGTTCGTTGTAAGTGGCGAGATAGGAGCGATCTCGAATGGCCAGGAAATTTACGCTTCGGCCGGTGAGTGGATCTTCAAGCCGCGCGACGAATGGCACACCTTCTGGAACAACACGGACGAACCGGCAGCAGTCTTGGAGGTCATCTCGCCCGCCGGTTTCGAAGACTTCTTCAAGGAATGCACCAGGCTTACCGACCCCCTGAGTGAAAGTTTGCTGACCGAGATGGCCGCAGCCTATGGTATTGACTTCGACTGGCCGGTTACTCCGGCCGTCATCGAGCGCCATGGCCTTGTATTCTGACCCGAGGGTTGTAGTTTCTCACGGCTGACGCATTCTTCTGGTCGCCGGTCAGCCTCAATGTTTCGATTGGGTGCGGCAGCTGTCGAAGCAGAATGGCGAAAGTGCTTTCCTGACCTGGGGCGATGAATCTCGCTTAAGGGTTCTATAGGTTCAGGCGGAAGACACTTTCGATGCGCATGGCCGATCTGGTGCTGCACATCCACCGAAAGATCAACCCATGGCCGGCATTGCCCCGGCGGGTTTCTGGCGTATCCGGGTACCCTGTACACGCAGAGCACGCGTACGGAACCGCGCTGTGAGCGCGCCGGGGCACGGCGAGCAGTAAGCCGTTGGAATTGCATGGCTCCGTAGCGCGCGGGACGCTGGTCATATCAGCCCTGCCGCGTCCGCTTGCGCTTCGGGTCGGGAACGGTGTCTGGTCGCTGGCACACAACCGACCATCGGCGGCCCGGACCCTGGGAGATGAACCTGGGCAGTTGCAGCCGGAGAACGCCCGAGCCGGGTGGGATGAGGTCCGCGCCTCCCTCAGGAGATGGTCATGGACAGCGCAACTCTGGAAGCGATGCAGACCACGCTGCGCGGACCGGTCATAGGTCCGCAGGGCGCCGAATACTCCCAGGCCCGCAAGGTCTACAACGCCATGATCGACAAGCGTCCCGCCGCCATCGTGCGGTGCGCGGACGCCGCGGATGTCATGGCTGCGGTCACCTTCATCCGCGACAACGGCCTGGAACTCACCGTCCGGGGTGGCGGACACAGCGGTCCCGGCCTCTGTCTGGTGGACGACGGCGTCACCGTCGACCTGTCGTCGATGCGCTGGGTGCGTGTCGACCCCGCCGCGAGAACCGCCCAGGTCGGCGGTGGTAGCCGGCTCGGCGACCTCGACCACGCCACCCACGCCTTCGGGCTCGCCACACCCACCGGCATCGTTTCGATGACCGGCGTCGGGGGCCTGACCCTCGGCGGCGGCCACGGCTACCTCACCCGCAAGTACGGCCTGACGGTGGACAACCTGCTGGCTGCGGACGTGGTGCTGGCCGACGGCAGCTTCGTCACCGCGAGCGAGACCGAGCACCCGGACCTGTTCTGGGCCCTGCGCGGTGGCGGCGGCAACTTCGGCATCGTGACCTCCTTCACCTATCGGCTCCACCCGGTAGACACGGTCGGGGTCGCGATCACCGTGTGGCCGGTCGATCACACCCGCGAGGTGCTGGCGTGGTACCGCGACTTCCTCCCGCAGGCACCCGAGGACGTGTACGGCTTCTTCTCGCTCTTCACCGTCCCGCCCGCCCCGCCGTTCCCCGAAGAACTCCACGGGCAGAAGGTGTGCGGCATGGTGGGGTGTTACACGGGTGATCCCGGCCGCTTCGAAGAGGCGTTCACGTCGGTGCGGGAGCCCGGACCGCCGGCCTTCCACTTCACGGCACCGATGCCCTATCCCGCGTTGCAGGGCATGCTCGACGACCTGATTCCCACCGGGTACCAGTGGTACTGGCGCGGCGACTTCTTCGACCGCATCCCGGACGCCGCCGTGGACGTGCACCTCAAGTACGGCGAGAACATCCCCACCCCGCTCTCGCTGATGCACCTCTACCCGGTCGACGCGGCCGCCCATCGGGTGGGCCGGGACGACACCGCGTGGAGCTACCGGGATGCCGTCTGGTCCGGTGTCTTCGCCGGTGTCGACCCCGACCCGGCAAACGCCGAGACCATCAAGCAGTGGTGTGTCGACTACTGGGAGGAGATGCACCCGTACTCCATGGGCGGCTCGTACGTGAACTTCATGGGGCAGGGCGAGGGCCAGGAGCGGGTCCGGGCCACTTACCGCGGCCACTACGACCGGCTCGCACAGGTCAAGCGGACGTACGACCCGGACAACTTCTTCCACGCCAACCAGAACATCAAGCCGGCCCAGCAGCCGTGACCATCGGGTCTTGCCGTGCCCACGCCGCCCTTCAAGCCGGACCCGCGACGAACAATCGGCGGCGGCGTCGATGTCAGTGGTGACCGCTAGCTTGGAATCACTGGAGATCGGTCGTACTGGCCGACCGGGGCCTTAGGGGAGGGGTGTGCTGTGTCCGCTGCGCAGGCACGACAGTCGGGGAACACGACGTATCTGGAGCTGTCTCAGGAGGACGGCGGTGCCCACAAGTTCTACGAGGTGACCGTCGCGGGGACGACCGTCGCCGTGCGGTACGGGCGGATCGGCGTGGACGGGCAGCGCCAGATCTCCACCTTTCCGACCGTCGAGAAGGCGAATGCGGCGGCGGCGAAGAAGATAGCCGAGAAGGTACGGAAGGGGTACGCGCCCGCAGTCCAGGGGCAGCGCGCGGCCCGCCCCGTGACGCGCCGTCAGGTGACCTCCGCCCCGTCCACGGCGCGGGCGACGGCCCCGGTGCTGTGGCGGTTCCGTACCGGCGCCTCGGCGTTCGGCATCCATGTGGACGAGGACCGCTGCTGGGTCGGCAACCAGCACGGCGACGTCTACAACCTGAGCCATGCCGGCGAGGTGCTGGCTCACTACTCGCTGCCCGACGGTGTGAAGTGCCTGGTGGCGGACGACTTCTGGATCTACGCGGGCTGCGACGACGGCCGGGTGTACGACCTCTCCTCGAAGGTGCCGTTCGCGGCCTACGAGATAGCGGCCGAGGTGGACATCTTCTGGCTGGACATCCACGCGGGCGTGCTGAGCGTCTCCGACCGCAACGGCGGGCTCACGGTCATCGACCATGAGGACGAGCTCCAGTGGTCGCGCAACTCGTCCGGGGACAACGCGTGGATGGTGCGGGCCGACGACCATGCCGTGTACCACGGGCACAGCCGCGGTGTGACGGCGTACGCGGCGGACGGCACCAGTCAGCTCTGGCACACCGCGACCGGTGGCAATGTGCTCTTCGGGTGGCAGGAGGAGAACGCGGTCTACGCCGGGACGGGGCGGCGGGTCGTCCAGCGGCTCGCCAAGTCCACCGGGCGGATCGAGGCGTCCTACCTGTGCGACGCCGCCGTGTACTCGTGCGCCACATCCCCCGGCGGGCGGTACGTCTTCGCGGGCGACTCCGCTTCCTCCGTCTACTGCTTCACCGCCGACGGCACCCGGCTGTGGAAGCTCGGCACCGGGGGCGGCTCGGCGCTCTCCATGCAGTACCACGACGAGCGGCTGTACATCGTCTCCACGGACGGCTCGCTCGCCTGCATCGACGCGACCGAGGCCGCGATCAACGCCGCCCAGTCGGGCACCGTCCCGGTCGCCGCGGACATCAAACTGGCGGCTGCCCTGCCGACGTACGCACCGCTGACCACCGCCGCCTCCGTCGCCACGGTCAGCGCTGTCCCCGCAGCGGGGAACGGGGTGGTCGTGGAGTGCATTCAAGAAGGAGGGCGCGTGCGGGTGCATGTGGTCTCCGACGGCTACGAGCCGAGCTGGAACGTCCAGTTCCCGCGTGCGATACGCCAGCCCGGCGCCCGCTACGTGGTGGACGCGCTGCACTCCTCCTCGGGTGGCTTCTACCGAGTGCGCGGGGAGATCAGGCGTCTGGTGTGAAGCAGCACGAGCAGATCCGTAAGGCGCCGGAACTACGCGCCCACGTGATGCAGCGCCGTTGCTGATGCGAAACCCTGGGTTGAGTCCCGGTTGCTCGTCAGCCGGCGACCGGCGCCGGCGTTCGGGCTGTGTTGGTCGCGCGGCGGTTTACCTGGAGGGGGCGCCATGGGCTTGCGGAGTTCAGAGACAAGCCGCAGACCGCCTATCCATCTATTGGCTGGATGTTCCAGATACGGGGCCCGCGGTTCTATCGGCACGGCGGCAACTTACGAAAACGAGGTGTCCGGCCATGGAGATCAAAGGATCGGTCGCGCTGGTGACCGGCGCGAACAGGGGTATCGGACTGGCGTTCACCCGTGCTCTGCTCGCCCGGGGCGCAGCCAAGGTATATGCGGGCGTCCGCGGCCCCGAGGACGTCCGGGAGCCGGGGGTCGAGACGCTGCGTCTCGATGTCACCGACGAGGACCAGATCGCGGCTGCGGCGGTGGCGGCGTCCGACGCCACCATCGTGATCAACAATGCCGGCATCCAGGTCGGGCCAAGCCTGCTGGAGGGATCTCTGGAGGGCGCGCGGCGCGAGCTGGAGGTGAACTACCTGGGCACCTGGGCGGTCTCGCGGGCCTTCGCGCCGGTGCTCGCGGCCAACGGCGGCGGAGCCCTGGTGAACATGCTGTCGGTGGCGTCGTGGCGGGTGAACAAGCGGTGGCCCAGTTACGCGGCGTCGAAGGCTGCTGAGTGGTCGCTGACGAATGCGTTGCGTGTTGGTCTGCGACAGCAGGGGACACTGGTCGTCGGGGTGCATGTGGGCCCTGTAGACACCGACGCCACCGTGGGTCTCGACGTTCCGAAAGTGCCGGCTGCGGAGGTGGCGGCGCAGACTATGGACGCGATCAGCCGCGACGTGCCCGAGGTATTGGTCGATGAGGCTTCCCGCCGGGTGCGCGCGGCGTTGTCCGGCCCTGTGGAGCTCCTGGAGCCAGCGCTGTGAACGGCGACGACGGGATTACCCAAGGCCATCCGACACCAATGGAGAGTTGGAGATGGACACTGACTTCGATGTCGTCGTCCTCGAAGCGGACCCCGGCGGATATGTGGCGGCCATCCGCTCCGCGCAGCTGGGGCTTCGTACGGCAGATTGCGGGCCGCTGGTCCCTCTGACATCGTCGTTGTGTCACCCCGTCACATGAACAGGTGAGGGGCGGCCGCGGCTGCCCGGGGGACCCGCTGACAGCCCTTAGGGTGCGCGGTCCCGAGCTGACCGCAGGCCCCGGTCTGGAAAGCAGGAGGCGATCGCATGCAGGTCCACCCCGTCCTTGTCACCGGCGCCGGCGGCGGCGTCGGCGGAGTCGGACGCATGGTCCTCGACCGGTTGCATGCGGAGGGCGTGCCCGTCCGGGCTCTCGTGCACCACGACGATGAACGGGCCTCGGCCCTGCGGGCGATGACCGGCGTGGACGTGGTGGTCGGCGACCTCACCCGGGGCGCCGAGGTGGTCAAGGCGCTGGCCGGTTGCCGCCGGGCCTACTTCGGGATGAGCGTGTCGCCCGCGTACCTGGAGGCCGCGACGACGGTCGCGGCGGCCACCCGGGAGAGCGACCTCGATCTGTTGGTGAGCATCTCGCAGATGACGGTCTCGCAGATGGACCTCACCAGCGATACCGAGTCCCGGCAGCAGCGACTGCACTGGCTGGCCGAGCACGTGCTCGACTGGTCGGGGGCGCCGGTCGTCCACGTCCGGCCCACGGTGTTCATGGAGAATCCGCTCTTCTCGCGGGTCGCCGTCGCCTCGATCCTGCGGGACGGCACGATCCGCCTCCCGTTCGGCTCCGCCCGGACCTCGCCGGTCGCCGCGGCCGATGTGGCGGAGGTCATCGCACACCTCCTGCTCGACCCGGCCATGCCGACCGGCCGGGTCTACGAGCTGACCGGGGCGCGCTCCCGTGACATGACCACCATCGCGGCCGAGTTCTCCTCGGCTCTGGGCCGTCCGGTGACCTACGTCGACGTGCCGTACGAGGAGTGGCTGGAACACGACCTCGGCCGCCTGGACCTCCCGCCCCACGTCTTCGAGCACATCGCCACGATGGCGCGGCTGCATGGCGAGAACCGGTACGACCGGGCGACGAACGACGTCGCCGAACTGCTCGGGCGCCCCCCGCTGGGGTTCGACAGCTTCATCAGGAACACGCCCGTCCTGCGGTCGTAGCCGGATTCCGTCCCCCTGCGTAAAACGCCCGGTCGAGAGTTCCCGACCGGGCGCCTGCGGGAGCGACCCGCAGCCGACCGAGCCGTCTGCGGGTCGCCGGGAGTCCTGCCTACGGCCGCGCCTGCGTCACATCTTCATCGCCGACGACGGTGGTGCCGTCCACCGGTACGGCGGTGCCGGGCCGCACGTCGTGAGGCTCCGCTCCGGGCACCTCGGTGAGCTGGACGTCCTGCCCCGGCTCCACGTGGTGCGGGTGCGGATTGCCGGGCACCGGCGAGAGCGTGACACCGTTGTTCTGGGCCGCGCCGCCCTGGCCGGAGGCCGCGGCGGCAACCCCGCCGGAGGCGAGCAGGGCGGCCACCGCGCCGGCCGTCAGCAGGCCTCGGCGGCGTGAGATGCCGTGCCATCGCGTCTTCATGGGATCAGCCCCTTCATGCGGGGAGGGACACGGGGATGCCGGACGCGATCCGGACCCGGTCCCGCCGGGAACGAGTACGGCACGACTCTCGCCTCCGCCCGCTGAAGATCCGCTGAACGTCCTGAAGACCCTCTTCAGCACCCGACGCCGCCGTTGAGGCAAGGTGGACGGCATGCGTGTGCTGGTGATGGACGACGACGTCCGGCTCGTGGAGCTGCTCCAACAGGGTCTTCGGGCCGAGGGTTTCGCGGTGGACGCCGTGAGCGACGGCCTCGACGGCCTCGCCCGGGCTGCGGCCGACACCTATGACGTGATCATTCTCGACGTCATGATGCCCGGCCTGAACGGCTACAAGGTCTGCGCCCACCTGCGGTCGGCCGGCGACAACACCCCAATCCTGATGCTGACGGCGAAAGACGGTGAGTACGACGAAGCAGAGGGGCTGGAGACCGGGGCCGACGACTACCTCACGAAGCCCTTCTCGTTCGTCGTCCTCACCGCCCGGCTGCATGCCCTGATGCGGCGCACACGCCCGGAGCGACAGATCGTCCGGCACTTCGGGGATCTGGAGATCGACACGGGAGCCCGCCGTTGCCGCCGGGCGGGCACGGACATCGCCCTCACCCCGCGGGAGTTCAAAGTCCTGACGCTGCTCGCGGCGACCCCGGACATCGCCGTCAGCAAGGCCGCCGTCCTCGAACGAGTCTGGGACAGCGCGTACGAAGGCGGCCCGAACATCGTGGAGGTCTACGTCAGTGCTCTTCGCCGCAAAATCGACCGCCCCTTCGGCCGGGCCAGTATCGAAACCGTACGCGGCGGGGCCTACCGACTCCGCTCCGACGGTGCCTGACCGCCGGCGCCGACGGCGTCCACGGCTGCGGCCGCAGACGGTGCGCGGCCGTGCCACCGCTGCCGTGGCACTCGTCGCCAGTCTTGCGCTCGCCGCCTGCTCGGTGGTTCTGATCTACGCCGTCCACACCAACCTGATCGCCTCCGCCCAGACCGCGGCCCGCGACCACGTCGACCAGGCGGCCCGCCGACTCGCCTCCGGCGCGCCTCCGGCCGAGGTGCGGTCCGCCCTGCCGGACGTCACCATGGTCACCGCACGCCCCGCCGACTCGTCACCGACCATCGAACCAGCGGACGAGAGCGCCCTTGCCAGTGTCGACACCTCTTCGGGGACGTTCCTGGTGCAGGCCTTCCCTAACCTCGCCCCCGCCCACACCGCCGTCACCACACTGACCTGGGCCCTGATCCCGTGCACCGCCCTCCTGGTGCTGCTGGTCGCCTACCTGACCTGGTACGCCATGGGCAGGGCGCTGCGACCGGTGGACAACATCCGGGTCGAGTTCGCCGACATCACCGCGCACAGTCTCCAGAACCGTGTTCCCGTCCCCGACTCCGACGACGAGGTCGCCCTGCTGGCGGAGACGATGAACGGCACGCTCGATCAACTCCAGCGTGCCGTCGGGCGCCTGCGGACCTTCACTTCGGACGCCTCGCACGAACTACGGGGCCCTCTCACCACCCTGAAGGCCCGCCTCGAGCTGGCCCTGGTCCGTCCCGAACGGGCCGAATGGACCGCCGTTGGTCGCGAAGCCCTGCGCGACACCACTCTCCTCGAAGAGATCGTCGCCGATCTGCTGCTCCTCGCCCGCCTGGACGCGCGCCAGCCGCTGAAGCTTCAGCCCCTGTGCGTGTCCGACCTCCTGCGGCAGACCCTCGCCGAGCGCTATCGCGGCCGGCCCGTCGTACTCGTCGCACACGCCGGCCCCGACGAGCCGGTCCTGGGCAGTCGCACAGCACTCGCCCGCCTCTTCACCAACCTCCTGGACAACGCCCTGCGCCATGCTCACACCACGGTGACCGTCCAGGTACGCCCCACCGAGCACGAGTTGGCCGTCGAGGTCGTCGACGACGGTCCTGGCATCCCCGCAGCGGACCGTGACAGGGTCTTCGACCGCTTCACACGCCTGGACAACGCCCGTACCCGCAGCGAGGGCGGTACGGGCCTCGGCCTGGCCATCGCCCGCGACATCGCGACCGCCCACGGGGGCACCCTCACCGCGCAGGCCCCCCACGGCACCGGCCACGGCGCCCGCATGGTCCTGACCCTGCCCTGCGCCACCACACAACGGCCGCCCGGCCGTTCGCGCCCGGCCGACTGACGAACGACCCCCTCCGACCGCCGGCCTGCATGGTCCAGGCCGACGAGCGCCCCACCAAGCTCGGCCAGCCCTTCACCCGCTGGTCGATCCGCAAACTCGCCGCCTACCTGCGCCGCGTGCACGGACGCGTCATCCGCATCGGCCGCGAAGCCTCACGCTGCCTGCTCCGGCGCCGCGGCATCACAAAGAACATCCGCTGGGGCGGACGCCCTCTGTCCAACGCAGCCTGACCAGGAACCGGGCCGACATCCCCGGCACATCACTAACCGACCCGCTGCATCGCCTTCCGGCGCCGTTCCGCCATCGCGGCCCGGACTCGCGGCGGGCCATCCTGCGCAGGACGGACGGTGCGTGGAGCAGCCCGGCGACCGCCCAGGCACCCAACACGCCCGCTGTCTCCAGGTGCCGCCAGGATTCGCCGATCTCGGCGGCGACCGCTTCGGTCGGCAGCAACGCGGCCCGGAGACCGAGGCCGAGCACACCGAGCAGGCGGGGCCAGGGACGCTCGACGACGCAGCGGGCGACGGTGCCATCGCCGTATGTCTGCTTCTCGAAGAGCAGGCCGTAGCAGCTGCTGCCGCCCGAGAAGGCGCCGCCGGGCATGAGCAACTGCCAGGCCACGTAGCCCCACATGAGCGCGGCGAGGATCAGCAGCCCAATGCCGCGCTCCTGCCACTTCCCGGCCCGGTTCAGGAGCTTCCGACGGAGCTCCGCCTTCCGTATCTCCGCGGCCCCCACGCCCGCCTCCCCTGTCCTGTGGGGCCAACGGCACAGGCTCAGCGATGGAGCGCGTCCAGGGCTTTGTCCAATGTTGTCGCCGCCATGATGAGGGACAGGTGGGTGAAGGCCTGGGGGAAGTTGCCGAGTTGTTCGCCGCTGGGGCCGATTTCCTCGGCGAAGAGGCCGGCGTGGTTGGCGTAGGTCTGCATTTTCTCGAAGGTGTAGCGGGCCTGGGGGAGTCGGCCCGCGCGGGCGAGGGCGTCGACGTACAGGAAGGTGCAGAGGCTGAAGGTTCCTTCGGAGCCGCGCAGGCCGTCGGGGGAGGCCTTGGGGTCGTAGCGGTAGACGAGGCTGTCGGAGACGAGGACGCGGTCCATGGCGTCCAGGGTGCTGAGCCAGGCGGGGCTACGGGGGGCCAGGAATCCGACGCGGGGGGCGAGCAGCAGGGAGGCGTCCAGGACCTCGCCGTCGTAGTGCTGGACGAGGGCCTGTTCCTTGTCGTTCCAGCCGCGTTCCATGACCTGTTCGAGGATGGCGTCCCGGGCCTGGGTCCAGCGCGCGGTGTCGGCCGGGCGGCTGAACGCGGCTGCCAATTTCAGGCCGTGGTCGAAGGCGGCCCAGCACATGATGCGGCTGTAGGTGAAGTCCTGGCGGCCGCCCCGGGTCTCCCAGATGCCCTCGTCGGGCCGGTCCCAGGAGTCGGCGAGCCAGTCCAGGGTGCGGGCGAGGCCCTTCCATCCGTGATAGCCCGCCTGTTCGCCGACCTCGCGGCTCTCGGCCATGGCGTAGAGGGCCTCGCCGTAGATGTCGAGCTGCAGTTGGTCGGTGGCGGCGTTGCCGGCCCGGACCGGGTAGGAGCCGCGGTAGCCCTCGAAGTGTTCCAGGATCTCCTCCGTCAGATGTGGGTCGCCGTCGACCCGGTACATGATCTGGAGGGGTTCGTCGTCCGGTCCTTGGCAGTCGTGCAGGCGGTCGCCGAGCCAGTTGGTGAAGCGGGTCGCCTCCTCGACGAAGCCGAGGTCGAGCAGTGCCCGTACCGACAGGGAGCCGTCCCGCACCCAGGTGTACCGGTAGTCCCAGTTGCGCTCGCCACCGACCTGCTCGGGCAGTCCCATGGTGGCGGCGGCGACCGGAGCGCCGGTGGGGGCGTAGGTGAGGAGCTTGAGGGTGATCGCGGAGCGGTGCACCATCTCCGTCCAGCGGCCGCGGTAGCGCGAGGTGCGCACCCACAGCTGCCAGAAGTCGATGTTCGCCCAGAGCTCTTCGGTGACTCCTTCGGTGGTGGGTGGCGGTGGCGCCTCGCCGTCCGGGGCGCACACGGTGAACACCACGGCCGCCGACTCCCCGGCGTTGAGGGTGATGGCGCCCCGGACGTCCTGCCCGTCGCGTTCCAGCGGGATGGCGCTCTGCAGGTAGGCGGTCGTCCCGGGGGCCCGGAACGTCGCCGTGTCGGGTGTCAGGTCGAGTTCGTGGGTGGCCCGCGCGTAGTCGAACCGCGGCCGGCATTCGAGGCCGAAGCGTACGGTGCCGCGCACCGAGCGTACGACGCGCACCAGGCGGTGCCGGTCGGTCGCCGTCAGGCCCGGGTGGACCGGCATGTGGTCGATGATCTCGCCGACTCCGTCGGGTGACATGAAGCGGGTCACCACGACGGCGGTGTCCGGGTAGTAGAGCTGCTTCCAGGTCCCTTCGGGATTCTCGGGCGCCAGGAGGAAGTAGCCGCCGCCGTCGTGGTCGAGCAGGGCGGCGAAGATGCTGGGCGAGTCGAAGCGCGGTGCCGCGAACCAGTCGATCACGCCGTGGGACGACACCAGGGCCGCGGTCTGCAGGTCTCCGACGAGACCGTGGTCGGCGATGGGCGGATAGCGGTCCATGCGGGTTCTCCCGGTTCTCCTGGTCCTGCTGGTTTCCCTGGTCCTCCTGGTTCTCCTGGTTCTGCTCTTGTCGGGGCTGGTCTCCTTGGCAGGTGTCGGGACCGGTCTCCCCGTCAGGCCGCTTCGGCCGTCACCCGCCCCGTACGGACGGCCTCGACGAGTGCCCCGTGATCCTTCTCGTTCTGGTCGGCGTAGCGCTCGGCGAACGTCACCAGCGCACGGTCGAAGACGTCGCCCTTGCCCAGGTACGAGGCGATGGCGATCCGGTCGCCCGACCTCGCGTGCGCGCGGGCCAGCGTGGCGCCGCACAGCTCACCGAAGGCCCGCATTCCGGTCGGCACCATCGTCTCGGGCTCGGCGATGCCCTTCCAGTCCCGCAACTGCCGTACGTAGAAGTCCCGTCGGCGGCCGTCGATACCGTCGATCCGCTCCCAGCCCAGGAAGATGTCGCTGGTGGCCTGCATGAGCCGTTGGCCGGAGACCACACGTTCGCCCTGCGTCCGGTAGCGGCTCGCGCCGGCGTGGGGCGCCAGCACCGACGCGTCGGCCTCCTTGGCCTGCAGGAGCAGCGGATCCCTGTCGTCCCGGCCGAGCAGGAGCACGATCCAGCAGCGGGTACCCACGCTGCCGACCCCGACCACCTTGCGGGCCACGTCGGCGAACCGGTACTGCCTCAGCAGGAACCGCCGGTCCGACTGCATGGTCTGTCCGTAGCGCTCGATCATGCGGCGGATCTGCTTCTCCAGGGAGCCGCGTTCGACATCCGGAAGCAGGTCCTGGAGTGGGGTGATCAGCGGTGGGTACGGTGCGATGCGGGCCGCACCGTCGACGATGTGGGTGAGCTTGTCGAAGGCCTGGAGACTGTCCTGGGTACGTGCCTTCGCCACCGACTGCGCCCAGCGGCGGCGGGCCCGCGCGCTCGCGTCCTCGACGAAGTGGGACCACACCCACTCCTCGTCGAACTGGGAGTACCACACGGCAAGATGGCCCATTCCGGCGAAACTCCGCATCCACTCGCGGTAGGACCGCACCGTCGCCTGCACGATGTCGGCCCGCTCCTTGGTGCTGAAGCCGTTCGCCCGGCCGGCGATGACGAAACTGGCGGACAGTCGCTTGACGTCCCACTCCCACGGGCCGGGCAGCGTCTCGTCGAAGTCGTTGATGTCGAACATCATGCGGCGCTCGGGTGAGGCCAGCAGCCGGAAGTTCAGCAGGTGCGCGTCGCCGCACAGCTGCGTTCTGATCCCGGACCGGGGGGTTTGGGCGAGATCCCCGGCCATGATGGCGGCGGCCCCCCGATAGAAGCGGAACGGTGACTCGGTCATCCTGCCGTAGCGGATCGGTACGAGCTCGGGCACCCGCGTCGCCGACTGCGCCTCGACGATGTCCACCGGGTCGGGCCGCTTCTGCGAGGGAGTGAACTCGACGTGGCTGGAGCGGGGTACGGCCGCCCGGGCGGCC
This sequence comes from Streptomyces sp. NPDC048275, assembly GCF_040652275.1. Lineage (NCBI taxonomy): Bacteria > Bacillati > Actinomycetota > Actinomycetes > Kitasatosporales > Streptomycetaceae > Streptomyces > Streptomyces sp. NPDC048275. The sequence continues at coordinate 44,968 of NZ_JBEZLR010000065.1, read as the reverse complement.
TTGCCGAGTGCGATGCGCTCCTGCGGCGTACGGTGCCGGGTGTCGTCGTCGGCCGGGTTGCTGGGCGTCATTGCAGTCGCTCCGCGATGTGGTCACCGACGCGCAGGGCGTTGGCGATGGCGGTCAGCGAGGGATTGACTGCTCCGATGCTCGGAAAGAAGCTCGTGTCGATCACGTACAGGTTGTCGAGGTCATGGGCCTTGCAGTTGACGTCGAGGGCGGAGTCGGCGGGGTCATGGCCGAAGCGGACCGTGCCCGCCTGATGCGCGGTGGCGCCGATGGGCATGCCCTTGTGCAGGTAGATGCTGTGCGACAGCAGATGGTGTTCGTGCATGCCCAAGTGGCCGAGCATGCCCTGCAGTTTGTGCCGCAGGCGTTTCAGCCCGGCGATGTTGTTCTTCTCGTCGAGGGCCAGGTGGATGCCGTCGTCCTGGTCCAGGGTGACCCGGTTGTCGGCGACGGGCAGGTCCTCTCCGCACAGCCAGAAGTCGACCGCGTGGTGGGCCAGTACCTCGAACGGCATGTCGGGAGTGACGGCCCCCGCCCAGCGGGGCGCTTCGCCGTGGATCTGCGCGGAGTCGGACTTGCCGAGCATCTGGATGCCGCCGAGGGGGTAGTCCCAGTCGTCGGATCCCAGATACCAGTCGTGCAGCGCCAGGGTCTTCTGGAACCTGGTGTCGTTCGGTTCCTTGGACACGGCCATCAGCGCCAGGTTGTTGTGCCGCATGTAGTGCCGGCCCACCACGTCCGAGCTGTTGGCCAGGCCCCGCGGATGTCGGTCATTGGCCGAACGCAGCAGCAGTACGGCGGAGTTGACGGCGCCACAGGCGACGATCACGATGTCCGCGCTGAACTCCACGGTCGTACCGTCCGGATCCTCTCCCGCCGTCGCGACGACCGAGGTGACGCTGCGGCCGGTCGCATCCGTCTGGAGTCGGCGCACGTCCGCATGGGTGACCATCTCGACGTTGGGGTGTTCGAGAGCGGGGTCGACGCAGATGACCTGCGCGTCGGACTTGGCGCCGACCAGGCAGGGGAAGCCGTCGACGCGGTCGCAGCGGATGCAGGCGCTGGTGTGTACGGCCCGGCCCCGGTCGTCCTGGGTGAGGTTCAACCCGATCGGGAGGTGGAAGGGGTGCAGCCCCTGCTTCTCCAGGTCGTGGCTGAGTTGCTGGATGCGCGGCTCGTGCAGGACCGGCGGGTAGGCGTACTGGGCGCCGGTGGGCCCCTCGGTCGGGTCCTCGCCGTGCCGACCGTGGACGAGATAGAGGTGTTCGGCCTGTGTGTAGTAGGGCTCGAGTTCCTCATAGCTCAGTGGCCAGGCGGGGGAGACGCCGTCGTGGTGGCGGAGTTCGCCGAAGTCCTCGGGGCGCATACGGAAGAGTGCGGCGCCGTAGAACTTGGTGTTGCCGCCCACGTAGTAATTGACCTCGGGCGGGAACTGGTTTCCGTGTTTGTCGAACCAGAACTCCGGAGCGCGGTACTTCCCTTTGACGAAGACCGCGGTGGAATCCCAGTTGTCGCGTTCGCGAGGGAGATATCCGCCGCGTTCGAGAAGGAGTATGCGTTTTCCCGTGGACGCCAGTCGGTGGGCGATCGTGCCACCCCCCGCACCGGTGCCAATAATGATGACGTCGTAGTGCCGCGCTTCGGTCATGCCGGCCACCGTCCTTGGAACACGGTCCGGTCCTGCCGGGTGAAGGGGAAATGCAGGGAAAATGAAGGGAAGCGAGGGCAAATGAAAGGGGGAGAGGGGAATCGAAGGGAAGCGAGGGGGAATTGATGGGGGCCATCAGTCCCGACCACCAACGTATCTCCCGGCGATGTTTCCGGCGAGTTGGGCCGGTCGGGTGAACCGGGGCGGTGGAGCGGCGTGGCGCCGCCGGGTCACAGGATCGCGAGGGGGTTGACGGGGGAGCCGGTGGCCGCGGGCAGCCGGAGGGGGGCGATCACACAGAGAAACGACCAGCGGCCCTCCCGCGCGCAGATCGGCGCGAGGTCCTCGAACCGCAGATAGTCGAGCAGATGCAGTCCCATCGCGTGGATGGCGAGCACATGCACCGGGAACGCGACCCCCCGCACCGCGCTGGGGCCCGCGTCGTTGTTGCCGTCACTGCCCAGTACGGCCACCTCGCGCTCGGCGAGGTACTCCATGGCGGTCGGATGGAGCCCGGCACGAGCGTCGGCCGTGTCCCAGGGGCCCAGTTCCTCGCGGCGCCGGCGGTGTCCGACCCGTACGAGGAGGATGTCGCCCCGGCGGACCCGTATCTCCTGCCGTGCCGCGGCGGCGGCGAGGTCCTCGGCCATCACGTTCGCCCCGGGTTCGAGCCAGGACACGCCGTGCAGCCGGGGGATGTCGAGGAGGACCCCGCGTCCCACGATGCCGTCGCGGGCCAGGTCGACGGACAGGGCGCTCGCTCCGTCCGGCGACAGCACGTCCGCCGCCGGGATGCCGCCGTGCAGCGTGCCGTCGTAGATGACATGGCACAGCGCGTCGATGTGACTGTCCACATCGCCGTGAATGTTCATCGAGAAGCGGTCCCGCGCGAAGTCCAGGCCGCTGGGGCCCGGTCGGCCATCGGCCGGAGCGGTCAGCCGGTGCTCGGCCGGATCGGCGTCGTCAGGTCCGGCACGGGTGTTCACGGGAGCGGCCAGCGACACCGTGCGTCCCGACCGCACCTCGAGAAGGGCCGCCAGCACCTGTTCCTCGGTGATCGTGTCCAGGGCGCCCCGGCTCGTGGCGGCGCCGGGGGATATGCGGCGCAGGCGCCGGTAGAGCGACCGGAATTCGGCCTCGCTCAACCGGAATTCGGCCTCGCTCAACTCGTCGGGCGTCCACATGTCCCCACCATCCGGCAGGTGTCGGATTCCGGCACGCCGAGTTGCCCGGCCCAGGCGCCGCCGCGTTAATGGATGAGCGACCTGCCCAGGCCACAGCCCGGTGCACGGCACCGCACCGCATCGGTACGCGGAGGTCCGGATGGACATGATTCATGTCCGCGCGGTGTGCCCGCCGGACCTCACGGAACGCACCATGGCCCTGCTGAGCGCCGAGCCGTGCGTCCTGAACCTCCTCCTGCAGCCGGGCCGCGTACGCAACCCCGACGGCGCCGCCATCGAGTGCGACGTGCTGACCGGAGCCGCGAACGAGGTGCTGCGAGGCCTGCGGGAACTGGGACTGGAACACCACGGCTCCATCGTTCTAGAGCCCGTGGACACGGTGTTCTCGGAGCGCGCGGCCAGGACCGGCGCCGAGGAACTCGGGGCCCGGCTGCGCGCGCCGGTGTGGGAGCAGGTGGAGGCCCGGATCCGGGCCGAGGGCAGATACCCCCCGAGCTTCTACCTCTTCCTGGTCATCGCCGGACTCATCGGCGCGGTGGGCATCATCACCAACTCCCAGATCCTCATCGTCGCGGCCATGGTGGTGGGACCCGAGTACGGCGCCATCACCAGCGTCGCTCTGGGGATCGACCACCGTTCCCGGCCGAGAGTCCGGCAGGGCCTCATGGCCCTGCTCGTGGGCTTTCTGCTGGCCGTCGTCGCGACCTTCCTCTTCGCCCTCCTCGTCCGGGGTTTCGGGCTGCAGCCGAAGGCCTTCGAGCTGGGGCTGCGGCCCGTCTCGAATCTGATCGACACCCCCAACTTCTTCTCGGCCGTGGTGGCGGTGCTGGCCGGGATCGTCGGCATCGTCTCGCTGGCCGAGGCCCGCACGAGCGCGCTGCTCGGCGTCTTCATCTCGGTGACCACCATTCCGGCGGCGGCCGACATCGGCGTCTCGTGCGCGTTCGCCAGCTGGACCGAGGCCAGGGGGTCCCTGTTCCAGCTGCTGCTCAACATCGTCGTACTGATCGTGGTCGGGACCGGCATGCTCAAGTGCCAGCGGGCGATCTGGCGGCGGGTGAGCAAACGCCGGCACGAGCGCGAGGTCGGACGGCCGGCGTGAATACCTCACCGAAGTGCGGCTGCTTGCGTCCGATGATGCAATGGAATTCGGGGTGATGGTGAGGGGTGTTGATGCGGGGTGTTGATACAGGGTGATGATGCATCGGCAGGCGGGGAACAGTGGGAATTCCGCGACCGATCAGGAGTGAAGCCGTGAGCGATGAATTCGTCGAGATGGGGCCGATCGACTATGTGGTCGTCGAGTTTCCCGGTAACCGAATGACCGGCGAGGGATTTCCTTTGCTGGTCGATCTGGTGGACCGCGGCCTCATCCGGATCCTCGATCTGATGTTCGTCAGGAAGGAGGAGGACGGATCCGTGGTCGGCCTCGAAATCGCCGACCTCACCGGCGACGGAGCTCTGGACCTGGCCGTCTTCGAGGGTGCGTCCTCCGGCCTGCTCGGCCAGGACGACATCGAGGAGGCGAGCACCGCCCTGGAGCCCGGCAGTTCCGCCGGAATCCTGGTCTACGAGAACCTGTGGGCCGCGCCCTTCGCCACCGCCCTGCGACGCGGCGGTGCTCGACTGGTCGCCTCCGGACGGATTCCGGTGCCTGACGTCCTGGCCGCGCTGGACGCGACGGACGCCGCCCGGCCGTCGGCACCGTAGAAGGCTCACGGGTTGCTCGAGGCAGCTCCGGGCCAATGTGCGACGGCATTCATACGGTGCTCCAATGGAATGGTCCGATGCGCCGAGAAGCGCACATCGGCTTCAGGAGCTGTTGTTTGCTTCGCATGCCTTCCGCGAGAAGGGAAAGCGCCGTGCCAGGTCTCCTCCGCGGGGTCGCCCGCACAGCCGCAGTGGCGGGCACGGCGACCGCCGTGTCGAACCGTGTGTCACGTCGCCAGCAAGGGCGATGGGCCCAGCAGGACTATCAGGAGGCCCCGCCGCAGCCGGCGCCTGCGGCAGCACCTCCCCCTCCCCCTCCGCCGGCCGACGACATGAGCAGCAAGATCAATCAGCTGAAGGAACTCGGGGAGCTCAAGGCCCAGGGCGTCCTCACCGAGGCCGAATTCGAGGAGCAGAAGCGCAGGATCCTCAGCTCCTGACCGCCCTTTGTCGAGGACCTTGCCCCCGGCCGAGGACCTTACCCCCGCCTCAGCCCACCGTGAACCACGTCGTCCGCGACTTCTTCCACTCCGCGTGGGTGAGGTCCTTGGCCTCCGTGCCGTCGCCGTACAGGTCGGAGGAGCCGTTGTCGGTGAGGAGTTGTGCGCGGGCGCCGGGGACGGTGAGGTCGGGGACGTCGACGACCGCCTCCCAGCCGCCCGGGTCCGAGGTGGGCAGGTCGAGGCGCTTGACCGGGGTGTGGGACGGGTCGCCGTCCCAGGAGTAGAGGGCGTACGGGTCGGAGTTGTCGTCGGCGGCCCAGGAGCCCGCGACGATCAGGTACTGGTTCGCGGCGTTCTTGCGGAGGTCGCGGACGGAGAGGCCGCCGAGGTCGAGTTCGACCGGGGTGCCGAAGGTGGCCGCCGCGCCCGCGCTCACCACCTTGTCGATGTTCGTGACGGGGACCAGGAGTGCCTTGCCGCCCGTCACCGCCGGGGCGAGGGGCGCGCGGAAGCCGACGTACGCCGTGGTCGTCGAGCCCGGGGCGAACTCCAGCCCCTCGACGTTGAATCCGTCGATCTGCTTGGGGACCTGACCGTCCTGCGTGCCCGCCGCGAAGCCGTAACGGTCGCCGTTCGCCTCGTCCCAGGCGACGAGGTCGTCACGGAGCTTCGCGTAGGAGCCGCCGTACGACAGTCCGGTCGCCGCGCCGGAGCCGGTCACCGCGGTCGTGAAGACCGTGTTGCGGGCCGACTTGTACTCGCCGTCCTTGTTGTTGCCCAGCGACCCCGTCCAGTAGATCGTGTTTCCGACGCGGGCGGCGCCCTCGATGTCGATTTCCTTCGAGACGCCGATCTGCGAGCTGAAGTCCCAGGTCTTGACCGGGGCGCCCGAGGCCGAACGGTCGTACAGACGTAGGACATTGGACTCGTCGTCCGCCACGACGACGTATCCGCCGCCCACGTCGACGGCCGCGGAGGCGTCGCTGGAACCCGTGAAGTACCGGCTGTCCGCGGCCTGTTGGACCGCCGCGGACGCCGCGTAGTGCAGCGTCTTGGTGGCCGTCCTCCCGTCCACGCCGGTGACCTTCACGGTGAAGTCGGTGTAACCCAGGCCCCGCGCGGCGACGGCGACCCGGCGGGTGGCGCCGGTTCCGGTGACCGTGACGTCGGTGGTGGTGGCCACGGAGGTCTTGCTGCTCTTGGTCACCGTGACGGCGAGTGCGCCCGCGTCGGCCCCGCTCTGCCCGACCGTCACGCTCACCGCGGGATCCCCGCTCGCGCCCACCGCACCGGACAGATACGCCGCGGACAGCGACAGCGTCGGCGTTCCGTAACTCGCCGCCTGCGCCTGGATTCCCATCCCCACGACGGCGAGCGTCACCACACCACCGACCACGGCGACCGACCTGCGACCTGAGCGGAAAACGTAGTCCTGCACGGGGACCCTTTCGTCGGCGTGATCATCGACGAGAAGGCTCGGCCGCCCTCACCAACTGCGGAAGGCTCGTACACGTCCACGGGATGAACACCTTCGCCACCCGACGTGCGACGTCAAGTGTGCGCGCTGCTCAGGGAGTTCGGCCCGTCCCGACCGACCGCTCCGTCACCCCCGCCAGGTGGGTCAGGAAGACCTCGCGCGCGTCCGGCGTCAGTGTGCGCAGCGCCACCAGCGCCGTGATCACGACATCGCAGAGCTCCGACCGGACGTCGTCCCACGTGTGTGTGGTGCCCTTGCGCGGGTTCTGGCCGGTCGCGCCGATCACCGCCTGGGCGACCTCGCCGACCTCCTCCGACAGCTTCAGCATGCGCAGGAGCAGGCCCTCCTGGCCGTCGTGGGCGCGGTTGGCGTCCAGCCAGGTGTGCAGGTGGTCGATCGAGTCCCAGACGTCTTCATCAGCCATGGGACCAGCTTCCCCGCGGGCCGTGGCCCCGACGCCTACTCGTCGAACAGTGTCTCCTGCTCGCCCTCGGCGGCCAGCCGTACCCTCTTGTTGCGCGCCCCCACCACGGCCAGGGTGGCCGCCGCCGTCACGCCGAATGCAACGGGGACCATCCAGCCGCGGTTCAGCGTGTCGCCCAGCAGATGGTCCAGGGACAGTCGGCCGGGGCCCGTCACCGCGAGGCCCGCAGCCGTCAGGCCCAGCGACGCCGCGTACTCGTAGCCGCCGCCGTCCGCGAAGAACCCGTTGGGCTGGAGCACCGCGGACGCGGCCACCATCGCACCGGCCGCCGCCGCACCGGCCGCGGGTGTCGCGAGCCCCAGCGCCAGCAAGGCGCCGCCGCCTCCCTCGGACAGCCCCGCCGCGGTCGCGCTCGCCTTCCCGGGGGTGTAGCCCATGGACTCCATGGCCGCCCCGGTTCCCTCGAGCCCACCCCCGCCGAACCAGCCGAACAACTTCTGCGCCCCGTGCGCGGCCAACACCCCGCCCGCGCCCAGACGGAGCAACAGCAGTCCCAGATCGCGTCGGTCGTAACAGGTCACGGTGACTCCCGGAAGAGGCGGCAGAGCTGATCCTTGCTTCGAACTGTTGCCTCCACCCTCACCGGCCGGGCCGCCTCGTACCCGGCGCGCGCGTCCATTCGGGTGGTGGGTCGGGTGGCGGGCTTCGGGGCGCGGTGTGAGTCTGGCTGCCATGACGATTCAGGCAACGAAACTCAGGGATCCGGCCGTCCGGGCCTTCGTCACCGCCGTGAACGCCCACGACCGCGAGGCCTTCCAGGCCGTCCTCGCACCCGGCGCGACCATGTCCGACGACGGTTCCGACCGCGACCTCGCCGACTGGGCGGAGCGGGAGATCTTCTCCTCCCACGGTCACATGGACGTCGACAACGAGTCGCGGGGCGGTCTCGCCCTCATCGCCCACTACAGCAACGACACCTGGGGCGAGATGAAGACGAAGTGGAGCTTCACCGTCGACGGCGGAGGCAAGATCTCCCGCTTCGAGACCGGCCAGCCCTGAAGCACCGACCGCTGTAAAGGGCTTGCCTTCGTGTGCACTCCAACCCCTAGCGTCCACACGTATGGAGAACACCGAGCACACCAACGGGACCAGGACACTGGGCCGCAGCGGCATCGAAGTGAGCGCCCTCGGCTTCGGCTGCTGGGCCATCGGCGGCGAGTGGGCGACCCCCGACGGGCAGCCCCTGGGCTGGGGCAAGGTCGACGACGAGGAGTCCGTACGGGCCGTACGTCGCGCACTCGACCTCGGCGTGACGTTCTTCGACACCGCCGACGCGTACGGCACCGGGCACAGCGAGCGGGTCCTCGCGCGCGCCCTCGGCAAGCGCCGCGCCGACGTGGTCGTCGCCACGAAGTGGGGCAACGTGATCGACGAGGAGCGTCGCCTCGCCCTCGGGCAAGACGACTCCCCGGCGTACGCCCGCCGCGCGCTGACCGCCTCACTGCGCCGCCTGGACACCGACTACGTCGACCTGTACCAGCTGCACATCTCCGACGCTGACCCGGACCGTGCGGCCCAACTCCGCGACACCTGCGAGGAATTCGTACGTGAGGGGCTCATCCGCGCGTACGCCTGGAGCACCGACGACCCCGAGCGTGCGGCCGTCTTCGCGGCGGGCGAGCACTGCGCGGCCGTACAGCACCGCCTGAACATCCTCCAGGACGCACCCGAACTCTTGGCGCTCTGCGAGGAGTTGAACCTTGCGAGCATCAACCGCAGTCCCCTCGCGATGGGGCTGCTGACCGGGAAGCAGCGGGCGGGGCGCGCGCTCGAAGCGGGGGACATCCGCAACGCGCCGCCCGCCTGGCTGCCGGGCTTCAACGAGAGCAGCGGCGCCGACCCGGAGTGGCTCGCCAGGGTCGACGCCCTCAGGGACATCCTCACCAGCAACGGCCGTACGCTCGCGCAGGGCGCCCTCGCCTGGCTGTGGGCGCGCAGTCCGCGTACCGTCCCGATCCCCGGTTTCCGCTCGGTCGCCCAGGCCGAGGAGAACGCGGGCGCGATCGCCGAAGGGCCGCTCACCGCCGAGCAGTTGACGGAGGTCGACCGCATCCTGGGACGGTGAGCGGCCACGAGGACCGCCGAGGGCGACCTATTGCTACTGGGCGAACTGCTCGGAAGCGGGAGCCGGAGCGCGGCGCACGCCGCCGTTCTGCTCCTTCAACGTGATCTGCCCCTTCTTGATGGTCGCGAGGCGGGGCGCGCGACGGGCGATGGACGAGTCGTGGGTGACCATGATGAAGGTCAGCCCGTACTCGTGCCACAGGCCTTCGAGCAGGCCCATGATGTCGTCGCGGGTGCCCTCGTCGAGGTTGCCGGTGGGCTCGTCGGCGAGCAGCACCTTCGGCTTCTTGACCAGCGCGCGGGCGATGGCGACGCGCTGCTGCTGGCCGCCGGACAGCTCGCTCGGCGCGTGGCCCAGACGGTCGCCGAGGCCGACCGAGGTCAGCGCCTCGGCGGCCCGCTCACGCCGTTCCTTGGGCTTCACACCGAGCGGTACGAGCGCCGTCTCGACGTTCTCCTGCGCGGTCAGCGTCGGGATGAGGTTGAACGACTGGAAGATGATGCCGATCTTCTCGGCGCGCAGCCGGGTCAGCTTGGCCTCGCTGATGGACGCGAGGTCAACGCCGTCCAGCTCGACGCTGCCGGAGGAGGGCCGGTCGAGACCGCCGATCATCTGGAGCAGGGTGGACTTGCCGCCGCCCGTGGGGCCCTGGATGACGAGCTGGTCGCCGTCCTCGATGGTGAGGTCGATGCCACGCAGCGCCTCGACCGTCTCCTTGCCCCGTGTGTAGCGCTTGGTGACGCCGGTGAGCTTGTACATGAGTTCTCCGAAGTGAAGAAAGTGAAGAAGAAGCAGCAGATGCAGAAGGGGGTGGGGCGCCGCGGCCCGGGGGGTACGGACGCGGCGCCCCGGCTCGGGGGAGGGTTACGAGACGCTGCGCAGCGCGTCCGCCGGGCGCATCCGGGAGGCACGCCAGCCGCCCATCGCACCGGCGATCAGACCGCCCGCGATGGCCAGACCGGCCGCGAGCGCGATGGTGGTCACCGAGACCGGCGCGGAGAGTGCGATCTCCAGGGTGTTCGAGGCCGCCTGCTGGCCACGACCGCCGCCGCCGGGACCGCCGCCCATCCCGCCACCGCCGCCGGTGGAGCCGAGCTCCGCGGTCAGCTTCGGGCTGATGGCCGTCACCGCGTACGCCGCGCCGAGGCCGATGGCGATGCCGAGCGCGCCGCCGAGCAGACCGTTCACGATGGACTCGCCGACGACTTGCCGGGTGACCTTGCGGGACGGCCAGCCGAGCGCCTTGAGGGTGCCGAACTCACGCACCCGGCGGGACACGGCGGAGGAGGTGAGCAGCGCGGCCACCAGGAACGCGGCCACGAGCACCGCGATGGACAGCCACTTGCCGACGCTGGTCGCCAGGTTGGAGGCGGTCGACAGCGAGCCGGAGACGGTGTCCGCGAGGTCGGCGGAGGTGGTGACCGTCGTACCCGAGATGTTCTTCTGGATGGTCGCCTTGACCGTGTCGATCTGCTTCGAGTCCGTCGCCTTGACGTAGATCGTGGTGACCTTGTTCTTCGAGTCGCCGAGCGTCTGCGCCTGCTTCAGCGGCAGATAGACGTCGGTGGTCGACTCGCTGCTGTCGGGCGTCGCGATGCCGATGATCTTGTACTTGGTGCCGGAGATCGTGACGGTCTTGCCGACCTTGTACTTGTTCTCCTTGGCGTACGACTTGCTGAGCACCGCGACCTTCGCGTTGGTCTGCGAGGTCGTGAACGCCTTGCCCGTGGTGATCTTCGAGGTGGCGAGCGGACCGAGGTCCAGGTCGGTGACGTCGACGCCCGCGACCGAGTACGAGTTCACGTCGAAGGAGGCGCCGCCGCCCCGCACCTGCGGCTGGCCGGTGCTGGTGCCGCCGCCGGGACCGCCCTGGCCGCCCTGCTGCTGGGTGGTCGAGGACTGCGCCTCGCCCTGGGTGAAGGAGCCGTCGACCTTGGTGACGTTCAGGCTCAGCGCGCCCACCGCGCTGGAAACGCCCTTCTGCGAGGCGACCTTGGTGACGAGCGAGGAGGCCAGCGACTGCCCGCCCTGCGTCATCACCCGGTCCGAGCTCTGCGTCTTGCTGCTGTCCGAGGACTGGGCGTCGAAGTCGAACTGAGGTCTGCCCGAGGAGTTGCCCGTGGGCGCTGTCTGGGCCTTCGTCACCGTCATGTCGGTGCCGAGCCCGTACAGCGACTTCAGGACCTTGTCCTGCGCTTGCTGCATGCCGGCCGACACCGAGTTGACGGTGATGACCAGCGCGATACCGAGCGCCAGACCCATGGCGATGACCAGGGCCGCCTTCTTGCGCCGGCTCAGTTCACGCTTGAGATAGATGCCAAACATCCCGTTCCTCAAAGGTTCTTGGCGCCCGCTGTGGGCGCGGCCACAAGCTATGGAGAAACCTTTGAGTCGGCCTGAGTAAGAGATGTGTGAGACCTGAGAAAGTGGGGTCCGGAATCAATATTCCATAAGACAGCTGATTCCTAAGGTCCGGAGGGGCTACTGCCAGGAAACGCCTGTTGGGTGGGCTCTTGGTGAAGAACAGCGGGCCCGCCCGGCGCGTAGCTTCCGGTGGGACGGCGGTCGGACGTACGGTGCGGGCCCGCACCTTCCTCGCATCCAAAAGCCGCGCCCGGCAGTGCCCTGCCGCGCTTTGCCGTTCCTTTGGGAGCGCCGTGCCTTTTCTTTATCACCCCGCCGCGCGGCGCCGCGGACCGGCTTTGTACGGTCCCGGAATGCGCGACTCCTCCCCGCTCCCTCCGCATGCCCCTCCGCATGTCCCTCCGCGTGCCGCGACGCTGTCCCGTCGTGCCGCGCTCGGCCTCGCCGCCGCGGCCGTTCCGTTGAGCGCGGCGGCACCGGCGTCGGCCGCCACCACCGTGATCGGTGGTGAGCGGCTCGGCCGCGCCGGCGTCCAGGTGCGCGGCGCCTCGGGGCTGCCCAAGGGGCTCACCGCCCGTGCCTGGCTCGTCGCCGACCACGAGAGCGGCCAGGTGCTCGCCTCGTACCACGCGCACCGGCGGCTGCCGCCCGCCTCCACGCTGAAGATGCTGTTCGCGGACACGGTGCTGGAGAAGTTCGAACGGGCCGAGCGGTACACGGTGACCGACGCCGACCTCGTCGGCATCCCCGCGGGCTCCAGCCTCGTCGGCGTCAAGGCCGGCATCACGTACACCGTCGAGCAGTTGTGGCTCGGCGTCTTCCTGCGCTCCGGCAACGACGCGGTGCACGTGCTCAGCCGCATGAACGGCGGCGTCGCCGAGACGGTCGCGCAGATGCAGACCAAGGCCGAGGACCTGCAGGCCCTGGACACGAAGGTGGTCAGCCCCGACGGCTTCGACCACAAGGGCCAGATGTCGTCCGCGTACGACCTGACGCTCTTCGCCCGGCACGGCCTCGCCGACGCCGACTTCCGCTCCTACTGCTCGACGAAGACAGCCGACTTCCCGGCCGGCGGCAAGAAGACCTTCCAGATCCAGAACACCGACCGACTGCTCACGGGCGCGTGGGGGGTGGAGACGTACGACGGTCTCATCGGCGTGAAGAACGGCTACACCAGCAACGCGGGCAACACCTTCACCGGCGCGGCGACCCGCGGCGGGCGGACCCTTCTCGTCACGGTGCTGCACCCGAAGAGCGGCGGCAGCGGAGTCTACGAGGAGACGGCCGTGCTGCTCGACTGGGGATTCGGGGCGGGGGCGAAGGCCGAGGCGGTGGGCACGCTCGTCGATCCGCTGAGCGAGGGCGGTTCCCGTGCGACGCCGGCGCCCACGCGGAAGGCGGCGAAGGGCGCGGCCGGTGCGCCCGCCTCCGCCGCGGGGGACCGCTCGTCCTGGGGGCTGGTCGGCGGGGCCGCGGGAGCGGTCGCTCTGCTCGCGGGCGGGGCGCTGGCGGTGCGCGGGCGGCGGCGCGTGGTCGCGGGGGACGAGTCCTCGGAAGGCCACCACCGGCGCTGACGTGGCGCCGTGCCGACTGTTATTGGCTGTTACCGGCCGTTATTGGGGCAGCCGCCCCGCGATCCGGTGCTTTCCTCGCGGTCCCGCGCGAGGTCCGCCCCCATCCGGGTCGCGGAACGGCTGCCACCTCCCCCCTCGGTGTGGACCGTGGTCGTACCGAAGCCCTCCACTCCAAGTGTGAAGCTCTTGTGGAGGAGGAACGAGCATAAGCCAGCTATCGGCCCGAACGGTACGGATGTTCAGCTTCCGTTTGTGCAAGTTGAGCCGTTGACGAGGTGCGCGCGGCGGCCTCAGCCGCGCCCCACGTACGGCATCGCCGTCGCCAGGACCGTCGCGAACTGCACATTCGCCTCCAGTGGCAGTTCCGCCATGTGCCGTACGGTGCGCGCCACATCCGTCACGTCCATCACCGGCTCGACCGCCATTTCCCCGTTCGCCTGCAGGGTTCCCGTCCGCATCCGCTCGGTCATGTCCGTCGCCGCGTTGCCGATGTCGATCTGACCGCAGGCGATCCGGTACGGACGCCCGTCCAGGGACAGCGACTTGGTCAGGCCCGTCAGTGCGTGCTTGGTCGCCGTGTACGCCACCGACTGCGGGCGGGGCGTGTGCGCCGAGATCGAGCCGTTGTTGATGATCCGGCCGCCCTGCGGGGCCTGCTCCTTCATCTGCCGGTATGCGGCCTGCGCACACAGGAAGGCACCGTTGAGGTTGGTGTCCACGACGTGCCGCCAGGCGTCGTACGGCAGTTCCTCGAGCGGGACACCGCCCGGGCCGAACGTACCGGCGTTGTTGAAGAGAAGGTCGAGCCGACCGAAGCGGTCGCGCACGGCGGCGAAGAGGGCGGCCACCTCGTCCGGCCGGGAGACGTCGGTGCGTACGGCTGTCGTACTCCCCTCGGGTGCGAGGGCCGCCGTCTCCTCCAGGGTCTCGATCCGGCGTCCGGCCAGCGCCACCGACCAGCCGGTGCGCAGCAGTTCCACCGCCACGGCGCGACCGATGCCGGAGCCCGCTCCGGTCACCACCGCGATCTTCGTCGGCTCGGTGTTCATGGCATCCATGGCATTCACGGCATTCATGGGCCCGCAGCGTACGGGAGGGCTCGGCGGCGGTCGGTCCGCCATGGCCCGCCAACTGGGACACCTGCGCCAGGCCAATCCGCATCTGAAGTTCTACAACGGGCGGCGCGGGCCGACTTCAAGACGGTGTCCGCCGTGACGGCGCCGGGGGCGCCGGTCGCGACGGCAGCGTCGTTCGTGACCGAGGTGGGGGAGCAGGGGCTCTGGCCGGTCTGAGGCCTCGGTGATTGATCTGACCGGCGTCAGTGGTTGATCGGCCGCAGTGGTTGATCGGCGTCAGTGGTTGATCGGCCGCAGTGGTTGAGCTCGCCCGGATGGGCCCTCAGTTGATCTCGCCGGGGTAGCGGACGCCGATGCGGTCCCGTATCGCGTCGAGCGTCCGCATCACGGCGAGGCTGCCGTTGAGGGGGACGAGCGGGGACTCGGTCTCGCCGGCGCGCAGGGCGCGCATCACCTCGGCGGCCTCGTGCTTGAGGCTGGTGCGGGGGCCGTCGGCCGGTTCAGCCGTGAACTCCTCGGGGTCGCGGCCGTCGCGGTGCAGGACGAGGCGGTCGGGGAAGAAGAAGCCGTCGGGGAGGTCGATGCGGCCCTGGGAGCCGGTGATGGAGGCGGAGACGGGGGTGCCGCCGTTGATGGAGCAGTGCACCGAAGCGAGAGCGCCGCTCTCCCAGCTGAGCACCGCTCCCGTCTGGAGATCGACGCCCTCGTCGGAGAGCACTGCTCTCGCGGTGATGTCCGAGGGCTCCCCGAGCAACAACTGCGCGAACGACACCGGATAGACGCCGAGATCGAGGAGCGCGCCGCCGGCCTGCGCGGGGTCACGCAACCGGTGCGACGGAGGCAGTACCCCGTTCCTCGCCTCCGGCAAGAGGTGCCCGGAAATCCCGAAGTCCGCCTGAATCGTGCGGACTTCACCGATCACGCCGTCGTCGACAAGCCCCTTGAGCCGCCGGATCAGCGGATTGCAGTACATCCACATGGCCTCCATCAGGAAGCGGTCGTGCTCCTTCGCGAGCGCGACCAGTTCCTCGGCCTCGCGCACGTTCAGCGTGAACGCCTTCTCGCACAGCACATGGCGTCCGGCCTGCAGACACATCCCGGTGGCGGCCCGGTGCGCCGAGTGCGGAGTGGCGACGTACACGACATCGATGTCCGTGTCCTCGGCGAGCGACGCCCAGTCCCCGTACGCCTTCGGTATCCCGAACCGCTCCGCGAACGCCTTCGCCGACGCGTCCGTCCGCGACGCCACGGCCACCACCTCGGCATCCGGCATGTCCACCAGATCCGCCGTGAACGCAGCGGCGATCCCGCCGGTCGCCAGAATTCCCCACCGCACCCGCTCGACCAGCTCGCGCTCGCCCGTCATCCCGGCCCCTCGCTCAGTTCTGTAACCCCGAACATCCCGTTCGAACTGAGAGCATAGGTGGCGGATTACTCGGAGAGGGAGGGGCTCATGCCCGAGCGTGGCCGTACCGCGCGGGACCAGGAAGACCCGGAGGGGCACATATCGAACACGGCGGTCGCCGACACCGACCTCGCTACCGACACCGACCTCGCTACCGACACCGACCTCGCTACCGGCACAGGTACAGGTACAGGCAGCGGCAGCGGCAGCGGCACCGGCACCTATGCGGCAGCCCCCGACCCCGGAACCCTCCGCCGCACCGGACTCCTCGTCACCCTGATCCTCGGTGGGCTCACCGCCACGCCCCCGCTGGCCATGGACATGTACCTCCCGTCCCTGCCGGAGGTCACCCGCTCGTTGCACGCCCCCGCCGCGACCGTCCAACTCACGCTGACCGCGTGCCTCGCGGGGATGGCGCTCGGCCAGCTCGTCATCGGACCGATGAGCGACAAGTGGGGCCGCCGGCGCCCGCTCCTCATCGGCCTCCTCGTCTACATCGTGGCCACCGCGCTGTGCGCCGTCGCGCCGAACATCGAACTCCTCGTCGCCTTCCGGCTCGCTCAGGGCCTCGCGGGCGCGGCCGGCATCGTGATCGCGCGGGCCGTCGTACGCGACCTCTATGACGGTGTGGAGATGGCCCGTTTCTTCTCCACCCTCATGCTGATCTCCGGCGTCGCCCCGATCGTCGCGCCGCTCATCGGCGGCCAGATCCTGCGCGCCACGGACTGGCGGGGTGTGTTCGTTCTCCTCGCCGTGGTCGGCATCGCGCTCACCGCGGTCGTCTGGACGAGGCTCCCCGAGACCCTCGAACCCCGCGAGCGGCACAGCGGCGGGGTCGGCGAGGCCCTGCGCTCGATCCGCGGACTGCTCGCCGACCGGGTCTTCACCGGCTACATGCTGACGGGCGGCTTCGTGTTCGCCGCGCTGTTCGCCTACATCTCCGCCTCGCCGTTCGTGATCCAGGAGATCTACGGCGCGTCCCCGCAGACCTTCAGCCTGCTCTTCGGACTCAACTCCGTCGGCCTGATGATCGCCGGTCAGGTCAACGGCAAGATCCTGGTCGGCCGGGTCAGCCTGGACAAGGTCCTCGGCGTCGGCCTCGCGGTCGTCACCCTCGCCGCGACCGCCCTGCTCCTGATGTCCACCGGTGTCTTCGGCGACGTAGGACTCGTGCCGGTCGCCGCCGCCCTGTTCGTGCTGATGTCCGCGATGGGCATCGGCCTGCCCAACACGCAGACGCTGGCCCTGATGCGGGTGCGGCACGCCGCCGGCTCCGCGTCGGCGCTGCTCGGCACCTCCTCCTTCCTCATCGGCGCGATCGCCTCGCCGGTCGTGGGTATCGCCGGGGAGGACACCGCCGTTCCGATGGCCGTCGTCCAACTGGCCGCGGTACTGGTGGCCGCCGTCTGCTTCGTGGGACTGTGCCGTCCCTGGCAGACGGGACGCAGCACATCGGAAGTAAAGGCGGCGGACAGCTGAGCGCACCGAGACTGCGCGTCGGCACACCGGAGCGGGCCGGGCTCGACCCCACGGAACTGCGCCGACTCGTACGCGACGTCCAAGCCCTCACGCGTGGGCCGCGCCCCTGGACGGCGGGCGTCGTGCTGGTCGCAGGGCGCGGCCCGGTCATCGCCGTCGAGGAGGCTGCGGGCTGGGCGGTGCGCTACGCGTCGTACGACGAGGAGACCGACACCGGGGTCGAACTGCCGCCCGAGGCGCGCGTGCCCATGAACGTGGACACCCCCTTCGACCTGGCCTCCCTCACCAAACTGTTCACGGCGGTCGCCGCGGTGCAGCAGCTGGAGCGGGGCACGCTCGGCATCGACGCGCGGGTGGGGGCGTATCTGCCGGAGTTCCGCGCGGCCTCCGCCTGCGACATCACCGTACGGCAGCTGCTCACGCACACCTCCGGGCTGCGGCCCGAACTCCCGCTGTACGACTGCCCGGACGACGGGGCACGGCTCGCGATGCTGCGTGCCGAGGCCCCCACGTCCGAACCGGGCGCATACCTGTACTCGGACCTGAACCCGCTCCTCCTCCAGTACGTCCTGGAACGCGTCACCGGCCACACGCTCGACGTCCTCATCCGCGACGGGATCACCCGGCCGCTCGGTATGACCGCGACCTGCTTCGGCCCCTGCCCCGGCGCGGCGGCGACGGAGGACCAGCGGCGGCCGTGGGCCAAGACGGACCGGGGGATGCTGCGGGGAGTCGTGCACGACGAGAACGCGTGGGCGCTCGGCGGGGTGGCCGGGCACGCGGGCCTCTTCTCCACGGCCCACGACCTCGCGGTCTTCTGCCGCACCCTCCTCGCGGGCGGCTCCTACGGCCCCGCCCGTATCCTCGGCCCCGACTTCGTCGAACTGATGCTCACCCCGCCCGGCTTCGGCTTCGCCCTCGACCAGCCCTGGTTCATGGGCGACCTCGCCTGCCGTGGCGCCGCCGGTCATACGGGCTTCACGGGTACGTCCCTGGTGCTGGACCCGGCGACGGACACGTTCCTGGTGCTGCTGGCGAACACCGTCCACCCGAGGCGCCGCCCGGCGAACAGCGCCCCACGGGCGGCGGCGGGGACGCGGCTGGCGCGGGCGGTACGGGGGGCTTGACGGGGTGCCCCGAGCGGCGGGCTGCGGTCACCGTCGGGCCCGTGAGGTCGGCCGTGCCTGCCGGACCGGATGAGCCGCATCTCCCCTGGGTCTCCTGCGTGGCGGTTACAAGCAGTTCACCGCGGGGTATTGCCGTCCACAAAAGTGCATGCAAAAGTGTGTTCATCTTGGAAGGGAGGGTCTCCATGGCCGGGACGAGTGTCAGGGCGAGAGTGGGCAGCGCTCTTTACAACGAGGTCGTCGAGTGGATGGACACCGAGGCTGAGCTGCTGGACGCCTACCGGGAACGCGAGTGGCTGGAGGCGATGGTCAGCCGTGACGTGGTGTACCAGGTGCCGATCCGGCAGACCGTGGAGCGGGCGCGCGGGAACGGCTTCATCGACGGGGCGTTCCACCTGGATGAGACGTACGGATCGCTGGAGAGCCGGGTGGCGCGGAACGAGACCGCTTACGCCTGGGCGGAGGATCCGCCCTCCCGTATCCGCCACTTCGTGACCGGGATCAGGGTCGCCGAGGACGCGGACCGGGTGACCGTACGCAGCAATCTGCTGATCTACCGCACGCGGCAGGAGCAGACCCAGCCGCAGCTGCTTTCCGGTGAGCGGCAGGACCAACTGCGCAGGGAGGACGGTGTGCTACGCCTCCTCCGCCGCGAGGTCCTGCTGGATCTCACGGTGATCGGGACCCACAACCTTTCCATCTTCTTCTGACTCCGAGAGGAACGCGGCGATGACGCAGGCGAAAAGCACGAGAGCCGACGCGCTTCTCGACGAACTCGACACCGGTCTGGCTGAGGGCGAGGTCCCCGCAGGGCTGTTCGGGAACCAGGAGATCTACGACCGTGAGTTGCGCGCGGTCTTCGGCCGGTGCTGGGTGTTCCTCGCACACGAGTCGGAGATCGAGGCCAACGGCGACTACGTCCTACGCAAGATCGGCGAGGACAACTTCATCGTGATCCGCGATGAAGAGGGCGGAATCAACGTCCTGTTCGACGCATGTCGGCACCGCGGGGTGCAGGTGTGCCGCGCGGACTCGGGCAACACCTCGCACTTCCGGTGTCCGTACCACGGCTGGACGTACAACGCGAAGGGCGACCTCGTGGGTGCGCCGTTGTGGCGCAACGCGTTCGGCGGGATGCCGAAGGAGGGCAACGGGCTGTCGAAGGCCGCGCGGGTGCAGTCGTACCACGGCCTGATCTTCGCGACGCTGGATCCTTCGGCTCCTCCGCTGGAGGAGTATCTGGGCGGCATGGCCTGGTACTTGGACCTGCTGTTCGGTCTCAACGAGCACGGCATGGAGGTCGTCGGGCCGCCGCAGCGCTTCGTCATCGACGCCAACTGGAAGTCGGGCAGCGAGAACTTCGCCGGCGACGACTACCACCTGGGCACACTGCACCGGTCGGTGTGGGAGATCGGCGCCTTCCCGGTGCCCTTCCGCGAGAACATGATGGGCTATCACATCCAGGCGGCCCCCGGGCATTCGCTGTCGTTCTCGATGGCGCCCACCGAGGACGAGCCGGGCCCGAAGTTCTTCGGGTTCCCCGAGGAGCTCGCCGAGACCTTCGACACCAGCCGCATCAGCGACCACCAGCTCGACATCGCGCGGCGTTCCCGCGTGATGGTCGCCAACGTCTTCCCGAACTTCTCGATGCTGGCTCTGCCGATGACCGAGGACGGCGCCAACCACGCGCCGACCGGCGTCGTGACCATTCGCATGTGGCAGCCGCACGGAGTCGGCCAGGTGGAGATCTGGAACTGGTTCTGCGTCTACAAGAACATGACGCCCGAGCAGAAGGACCGCTCCTACCGGGCCGGGCTCGGCACGTTCTCCATGGGCGGCGCGTTCGAGATGGACGACACCGAGCCGTGGATCACCGTCAGCCGCACCGGCCGCTCCGTCGCCGCCGACCTCCTGGACTTCAAGCTCAACTACCAGATGGGGATGCCGGGCGTCGGCATCGCCAAGCCGGTGGAGGACTGGGAGGGCCCGGGTATCGCCTACTGGACCCGCTACGAGGAGGGCGTACAGCGCAACCTGTACCGCCACTACGCGGACATGATGCGTGCCGAGCCCGGCACCTGGCCGAAGTCGAGTTTCGATGACTGACTGGATGGAGGCGGTGCGGGAGCAGTACCGCGGGCGGGGAGTGGGGGAGCGGCTGGCAGCGGGCCGGAAGCCCGGTGTGGTGGTCGTGGACCTCATCAATGGCTTCACCGACCCCGCTTGCCCCCCTGGCTCCGACCTGGACGCGGTCGTCGAGCGCACGGCTGAGCTACTGGAGCGGGCCCGTACGGCCGGGCTGCCCGTCTTCTTCACCACGATCTCGTACGAGCACCGTGACCTGGACGAACTCGTCTGGCTGCGCAAGATGCCCGCGCTGCGGGCGCTCACAGCGGGTTCGCGGTGGGTGGAGGTGGACGAGCGGCTGGCGCCCCGGGACACCGAGCCGGTGATCGCCAAGAAGGCCGCCTCGGCTTTCCACGGCACCGATCTCGCCCAGAGGCTGGCAGCCGCGGGGGTGGACAGCCTGATCGTCTGCGGCGCCACCACCTCCGGCTGCATCCGGGCCACCGTGATCGACGCGTGTGCGGAGAACTTCTCGGTGCGCGTTCCGCGCGAGTGCGTGGGCGACCGGGCCGCAGGGCCGCATGAGGCCAACCTCTTCGACATCGACGCCAAGTACGCCGATGTGGTGGGCCTGGACGAGGTGCTGAATGAGGTGCTCGGCGAGGTGACGGCCGGATGACGCCGCCGACCGCGAGCCTCGCAGAGGCCGCCGGGCATGTGTTCGGTGCGGTATCCGGTCCGGCCGTGGACCGTCTGACCGCGGCGCACGCGCCCGGCATCGAGCCCCGTCTGGCCGCCGACCGCCCGCTCGACCTCGCCGCCGAGCAGGAACGCGGTACGTACGGACCGCCGACGTGCCCCGACGTGATCGCCGAACTGGAGGCCGCCGGACTGCGCGGCCGCGGCGGCGCCGGGTTCCCCGCGCACATCAAGTGGCGCGGGGTCGCGGAAGCCGACGGGCCCCGAGTGGTCGTGGCCAACGGCGAGGAGGGCGAGCCGAGTTCGTACAAGGACCGCTGGCTGCTGACGCACCGGCCGCACCTCGTGCTGGACGGGCTGCTGCTCGCTGCCCGCACCGTCGGAGCCGATCGGGCCGTCGTCTACCTCTCCCACCCCGAGACCGAGACCGCCGTCCGCGCCGCGATCGCCGAGTTCGACGCGGCGATCCTCGACCCGGCGACCGGGGTGCGCCTGGATGTGCACGTCGTGGCGCCGACCTATGTGGCGGGCGACGAGACGGCGGTCTGCCGGTCCATCAGCGGAGGCCCGGCGCTGCCGACGGCCCGCCCGCCCCGGGTCGGCGAGAAGGGAGTGGACGGCCTGCCGACGCTCGTGTCGAACGTCGAGACGCTGGCCCACGCCGCATGGATCGCCCGGAACGGTGCGGCGGCCTACCGCGCCCACGGCACCGCGGAGTCGCCCGGCACCACCTTGATGACGCTCAGCGGTGCCTGTGCGCGGCCGGGTGTCTACGAGGTCCCCTACGGGCTGACAGTCGCCGAACTCTTCGAGCTGGCGGGCGGGTTCACCTCGCCTCCGGCCGGGTTCCTGATGGGCGGCTGGTTCGGTGGTCTGCTCGGCCCGGCGCACGCGGCGACCGTCTGCTGCTATGACGCCGTCCGCGCGGCGGGATCAGGGCTGGGCTGCGGGGCGATCACCGCGCTGCACGCCGACCAGGACCCGCTCGCCGTCGCGGCCGAGGTCTCGGCCTGGTACGCCGCCGAGTCCGCGCAGCAGTGCGGGGTGTGCGTCAAGGGCACCGCGTCCATCCGGGACGCCTTCGCCTCGCTCGGCGCGGGCACCGCCACGGCCCGGGACCGGGACAATCTCGCCCGCTGGGGACAGACCCTGCCCGGCCGGGGCGCCTGTGCCTTCCTCGACGGTTCCGCGACCTGGGCGCGCACGGTGCTGGCGGAGTTCCCCGAGCACATCGGCGCCGGCGACACGGACCCGCAGTAGCAGCACCGGCACCAGCACCAGTAGCAGGAACAGCACCAGCAGCAGGAACGGCACCACCCCGCAACAGCAACACCCGCACCAGTGACACCGAAGGAGAGCCCCATGAAGGCAACCGTTGACTCCACCAAATGCAACGGATACGGCACCTGTGCGGACGAGGCGCCCACCGTCTTCCTGCTCGACGAGTGGGGCTACGCCGGTGTCATCGGCGACGGGACGGTGACCGACACCGACAAGGATGCCGCCTGCAAGGCCGCCGAGGGCTGCCCCGAGCGCGCCATCACCCTTCACGACTGAACTGAACGGAAGAGTCATGGATCTCGGACTCAAGGGCAAGGTGGCCCTGGTCACCGCCGCAAGCAAGGGCATCGGGCAGGCGATCGCACGTCAGCTCGTCGCCGAGGACGCAGTCGTCGCCGTCAGCGCCCGTACGCCGGTCGTGGCGGAAGGCCAGACCTCGTATCCCACGGACCTGATGGACCCCGCGGCCGTCGAAAGGCTGATCCCCGATGTGATCGCCGCGCACGGCGCGCTGGACATCCTGGTCGTCAACACACCAGGGCCCAAGATCATGCCGGTGCTCGAGACCGAGCCGGCCGACTGGGACACCGCCTACAACCAGCTCGTACGGCCCGCGGTGCAGTTGGCCACCGGCGCGGCCCGGGCGATGGCGGCGAACGGCGGCGGCTCGATCCTCTTCATCACCTCGACCTGGGTGAAGCAGCCCGCTGTCGGTGGCGGCCTTTCGGCGTCCATGCGCTCGCTGCTGTCGGCCCTGGCCAAGCAGATGTCGCTGGAACTCGCGGCGCAGGGCGTGCGCATCAACCAGCTCATGCCCGGGGCCACCGGAACCGACCGGATGGAGAACATCGTGGCGGCCAAGTCGGCGGCCAACGGCACGACCCGTGAAGAGGAGATCGCGAAGGTTGTCTCCGCCATTCCGATGGGCCGCTGGGCCGAGCCGGAGGAGATCGCCCGGGCCGCCGCCTACCTCGTCTCCCCGGCCGCCGCGTTCGTCACGGGCGAGACGCTCGCCGTCGACGGCGGCGCCATCCGCTCCACCCTCTGACCGACCGAAGGATTGGTAGTAAGACATGCCGAAGACCCTGCGTGAACTGTTCGTCGACCAGTACCGGCTGTGCAAGCTGGCCCCGAACGAGACGGTCGCCATCATCTCCGAGCTCGGCCAGAAGACCGACTACTCCGAGGCCGCCGTGGCCGCCGCCCGGGACATCGGCGCCGGCGCCCTGGTGCTCACCGCCTCCAGCCTGTCCAACCCGATGCTGCCGCCGTACGAGGCCGACGGCCGCGAGGTCGCCGCGCTGCTGGCCGCCGCCGCCGAGTGCGACCTGGTGATCGACGTGACCGTCGGCGGGCTCATCCACTCCGACGTGCGCACCCGGATCACCGGCAACGGCAAGCGGATGCTGTTCGTCGCCGAGCCCGCCGACGTGCTGGAACGCCTGATGGGCGACGACGACCTCCGCAAGACCGTCGAGGCCGGCGGCCGGCTGCTGAAGGCGGGCAGCACGCTGCGCGTCACCAGCGCCGCGGGCACCGACCTGACCGCCGACATTTCCGGCGAGGACCTCCCGATCACCCACCAGTGGGGCTACGTCGACGAGCCCGGCCGCTGGGACCACTGGCCGAGCGGCTTCGTCGCCTGCTTCCCGCGCGACCGCACCGCCGAGGGCACCATCGTGCTTCAGCCGGGCGACGTGCTGATCCCGTGGCAGCGCGCCGTGCGTGACACCGTCACCCTCACCGTCGAGAAGGGCTTCATCACCGGCGTCGAGGGCAAGGGCAACGACGCGTTCGTCCTGCAGGACTACTTCGACGCCTGGCAGGACCCGGAGGTCTTCGCGGTCTCCCACATGGGCTGGGGCGTGCACCCGATCGCCCGCTGGTCGGCCTTCGAGGTGTACGAGCCGCGCTCCCTGTACGGGCAGGAACTGCGCTCCACGGCGGGCAACTTCATGTGGTCCACCGGCCCGAACCGCTTCGCGAACCGCGAGACCCCCGCGCACCTCGACATCCCGATGCGCGGCTGCACCGTCGAGATCGACGGCACGGCGGTCGTCCGTGACGGCAAGCTGACCGGCGAGGGAGCGTAGATGGACACCCGCACACTGGAGCGCGCGATCCTCGCGCTCGGCAAGGACACCGGGCTGCTGGGCCGGTTCCGCGCCGACCCGGCCGGCGTGGGCGCCGCCGAGCTCGGTCTGGACGCCGAATGGGCCGGGGTGATCGCCGGAGGCGACCGCGACCGGCTGCGCTCGGCCGGGGTCGTGGACGGCATCACCATCCTGGTCAGCCGCTGGTTCGCCGACGACCTGGGCGACTCGACGAGCTCCGGCCGCTTCCACGTCGAGACCTCGACGCCGCTGCCCGAGCCGAACGTGCCGGAGAACCTGGTGTTCGCCGGTGGCTGCTCGCACGTACCGGACCTGCTGGCCCGGCCCGAGGTGGACCCCGCCGACGCGGTGGCCCGGCTGACCGAGGGCTACCGGCAGCTGGCCGAGCGGATCGCGGCCGCCGAGCCCGACGTGCTCATCGTGACGGCGGACTGCCACTTCCAGAGCTTCAGGACCGGCGCCTTCGTCATCGGCACCGGCAAGGAGCACACCGGGTCGATGGAGTTCTTCAAGCGCCCCGACCTCGACCTCACCCTGACCGGCGCGCCCGAGTACGCCCGCGCGCTGGCCAACGCGGTGCGTGCCGAGGAGATGGAGGTGGAGGAGTCCGAGCGGATCGACCTCGACCACGGTCTGATCGTCCCGCTGCGGCAACTGCTGCCCCGACCGGACCTGCCGGTGATCCCGATCATCACGCAGCCCGCCCGCTCCTTCTCGCCGTTCGGCGCCCGGGCCTTCGGCGAGGTGCTCCGCTGCGTGGTCGAGGAGCGCGACCTGAAGGTGGCGATGCTGGCCACCGGCGGTCTGTCGCACTGGCTCGACCCGGGCAAGTTCGGCGGTGTGGACGTCGAGTTCGACACCTACATCCTGGAGATGCTGCAGGCCGGACGAGGCACCGACCTGGCGAATCTCGAGCCGTACGCGCTGCTCGACCACGGGCAGTACGAATTCCCCAACTGGCTGATCATGCTGGGTCTCACCGGCCCCGGCGTACGCGGCGAGGTGCTCGCGTACGAGCCCATGGAGGTGTCCGGCGGCGGCTGGACGGTCGTCGACATGCTCCTGTCGGAGCGCGAAGCCGTGGAGGCGGGCGACCGTGACTGACCGGACACTGCGGGTCGGCCTCACCCAGTGGCACGCCACCCGGGACCTGGCCACCAACACGGCCACGGCCGTACGGATGGTGTGCGAGTGCGCCGCCGCAGGGGCCGATCTGGTGCTGCTGCCCGAGAACGGGCTGATGCTCGGTACCAACACCGAGATGCGTGAGGCCGCCCTCGCGGTGGACTCCCTGGAGATCACCAGCCTGCGGCAGGCCGCCAAGGAGTCGGGAACGGTGGTCGTGCTGGGCGGCTTCAAGCGGCGCGGCCCGGACGACATTCGCAACACGGCCCTGGTGATCGACGCCGACGGCGAGATCGTCGGCGGCTACGACAAGATCCACCTGTTCGACGCCCGCGTCGACGGCCGGTCCTTCGAGGCGTCCGGCGTCGAGACCGCGGGCGACCGCCCGGCGCTGCTCCGGGTCGCCGGCACCACCCTAGGTCTGACGATCTGCTACGACGTCCGCTTCCCGGAGCTCTACCGGGCGCTCGCCCTGTCCGGCGCCGAAGTCCTGCTGGTCCCGGCGGCGTTCACGCAGCGGACCGGCGAGGCCCACTGGGAGGTGCTGCTGCGCGCACGCGCCATCGAGAACGCCGCCTACGTGGTGGCCTCGGCGACGATCCGGGGGCGGGGCGACGACGCCGACGACGCGTTCCCCACGTACGGTCACGCCCTCGCGGTGGGTCCCTGGGGTGAGGTGCTCGCCGACCTCGGTGAGCAGGCGGCGGCCTGGCAGGTCGTCGACCTGGACCTGAGTCAGGTGGCAGCACGTCGCCAGGCCTTGCCGGTACTGAACGGTGTGAAGACTGACGCCTACGGGGTCCCTCCTGAGATCATTGATGCAGATGCGAGGGAGAGAACATGACCACCGAACCGCCGCTGGGTGAGGGCGTCGTCCGGGCCGGCGAGAGCTTCGGCATCGGCAACGAGTTCACCGGAGTGCAGGTACGCAAGGTGTGGACGCGACAGGGCGAGCGGCTGGAGCTCTTCGTGCCCAAGCGGGGCTACCGCATCCTGCTCGACGCCATGCAGCTGGAGATCATCGCGGCTCAGGAGCCCGGGCGCTTCAGCGAGCTGTTCGCGATCTCGTTCGGAGCCGAGGAGCCGGCGCCGGGGGAGGACGACGTCTGATGGCAACGGGAACCAGACCGGGGACGACGGTCGAGGAGATCTACCGGACCCTGCGGGAGCGGATCATAGAAGGGCAGTACATGCCCGGGTTCCGCATGTCGCAGGGCGCGCTGGCCGCCGAGCTGGAGACCTCCCGCACCCCGCTGCGCGAAGCACTGCACCGCCTGGAGGCCGACGGGCTGGTGGTCGCCGAGGCCAACCGCGGCATGGAGGTCGCGCCGACCAGCCCGGCCGACGTGGAACAGCACTATGTGCTGCGGCTGCTGGTGGAGCCGCCGACGATCTCCGGCATCATCGACCAGCTCACCGAGGACGACCTCGAACGAATGACCAAGGACCTGGAGGCGATGGAGGCGGCCCGCCACCGCATCCGCGACTTCCAGGAGGCGCACCACCGCTTCCACCGGAACGCGCTGCGCCGCTACCCGAAGGCGCTGGCCGAGCTCACCGAGTCGCTGACCCTGAAGATCTACCGTCACCAGCGCCTCTATCTGTCGCACCCGCACGCCCCCGAGCACTTCACCAGCGTCGATCGCCTGTTCTTGGAAGCGGTCCGCGCCCGCGACACCGAACTCGCGCGCCAGATCCTGGAGTTCCACCTCATCGACGCCGCGCTCGGCCTGGTGCTGGACAGCGACCCGGACCACCGGTTCGACGCGCTGCTCGTCGCGACCAGAGGCCTCGGCATCGAGCTGGGCACCACCGCCGACAACCGGGTGGACCGACCCGCCTCGCTGCGCTGGCGCCGCCTCGGTGCACGCGCCGACCTCGAACTGCACACGTCCAACCTGCGCCTGCTGCGCACCGAAGGAGACAGCTCATGACCGCGACCCGGGTCGGCCTCATCGTGCCGAGCTCGAACACCACGATGGAGACCGAGATCCCCGCGATGCTCCGGGCCCGCGAGGAGGTGCGCCCCGAGCGGTTCACCTTCCACTCGTCCCGGATGCGGATGCAGCAGGTGACCCCGGAGCAGCTGCGGGACATGGACGACCAGTCGCTGCGCTGCGCCCGCGAACTCGCGGACGCCGAGGTCGACGTGATGGCCTACGCCTGCCTCGTCGCCATCATGGCGCGGGCCACGGGTTACCACCGTGAGAGCCAGCGGCGCCTGGCCGAGATCGCGGAGGGCACCCCCGTCGTCTCGTCCGCCGGCGCGCTGGTGGAGGGGCTGCAGCACCTCGGCGCGAAGAAGATCTCGGTGATCGCGCCGTACATGAAGCCGCTCACCCAGACCGTCTGCAACTACATCGAGGCCGAGGGCGTGGAGGTCCACGACTCGATCAGCCTGGAGGTCCCGGACAACCTGGCGGTCGGCCGTC
Source organism: Streptomyces sp. NPDC048275 (assembly GCF_040652275.1). Taxonomy (NCBI): domain Bacteria; kingdom Bacillati; phylum Actinomycetota; class Actinomycetes; order Kitasatosporales; family Streptomycetaceae; genus Streptomyces; species Streptomyces sp. NPDC048275. The sequence continues at coordinate 17,205 of NZ_JBEZLR010000065.1, read as the reverse complement.
TGGACCCGGCGCAGCTCGTCGACATCGCCGCCAAGGTCGACACCTCCGGGGTGGACGCCCTGGTGCTCAGCGCGTGCGTGCAGATGCCCTCGCTGCCGGCGGTGGAGCAGATCCAGAGCGCCTTCGACATCCCGGTGGTGACCGCCTCCGTGGCCACGGTCTGGAAGACGCTGCGGGAGCTCGGACTGGACCCGGTCGCGCCGCGCGCGGGGTGGCTGCTGGCTGACCGCGGCTGACCTTCTTTTGGCCCTGCTTGTGCATGCATTTGTGCATGCACAAGCAGGCAGGGGGACCCGGCGCGGGCAGGCGCCGCCTTCGCGCCGAACGCACGAGCCCGGACCCCTCCCGCCCCGACCCGGTCGGAGCTGTCCGGAACCGCTGAGGAACCGAACCAGGAGATGGATGCCATGGCACTGCACACCCTGTTCCGCCCCGGCCGCATCGGCTCGCTCGAACTGAAGAACCGCGTCATCAAGTCGCCCCAGACCACCGCCCTGGCCAACCAGGACGGCACGGTCACCCAGCGGCTGGTCAACCACTACAAGCGGCTCGCCGAGGGCGGTCCCGGCCTGATCGTCGTCGAGTACAGCTACGTCGACGACGACGCCAGCAAGTCCATCCACGCGCAGCTCGGGATCTCCCGCCGCGAGCACATCCCCGGCCTCGGCTGGCTCGTCGACGAGGTCCATGCCGCAGGCGCGAAGATCGGCATCCAGCTCGAGCACTGCGGCCGGCAGAAGTTCCTCGGCGTCCAGCCGATCAAGACCGCGTCCGAGGTCTCCTGGGACTACGTCGAGTCCCAGTACGGCGAGCGGCCCCAGGTCCTGACCGATGAGGAGATCCAGGGAGTCGTCGCGTCCTTCGCGGACGCCGCCGAGCGCGCCTGGCTGGCCCGGTTCGACCTCGTCGAGGTGCACGCAGGCCACGGCTACCTGCTGACCAACTTCCTGTCCCCGCACACCAACAAGCGCACCGACCGCTACGGCGGCTCCTTCGAGAACCGCGCCCGGCTGACCCTGGAGGTCGTCGCCGCCGTCCGGGAACGCGTGCCGCGCGACTTCCCGCTCAGCGTGCGCGTCTCGGTCACCGACTACGAGAAGGACGGCATCCCGATCGAGGAGACCGTCCAGCTGGCGCAACTGCTTCAGGCCGCGGGTGTGGACGTCATCCACGCCTCCGGCGGCCACCACGCGCTGATGGAGTACGAGGTCAGCCCCTGGTACATGCCGCGCGCCCTGCACCGCTGGGGCTGGGAGAAGATCAAGCCCGAGGTGACGATCCCGGTCATCGGCTCCGGTTCCCTGGTCACTCCTCAGGTCGCGGCCGAGGCACTGGAGGGCGGCGCCGACTTCGTCTCCCTCGGCCGGGCGATGCTGGCCGACCCGGACTGGACCCGCAAGGCCCAGGAGGGACGGCTGCTGGACATCGTCCCGTGCATCCGCTGCAACGACGGATGCCTCGACCGCGGTCTCAACGCGGGCCGCAGCACGGGCTGCACGGTCAACCCGTCGATGGGGGAGGAGTACCGCTACCCCGTCGAACCGGCGGCCGTCCGCCGCCGCGTCGCGGTGGTCGGCGCAGGCCCCGCCGGGCTGCGCGCCGCCGCCGTGCTCGCCGACCGGGGCCACGACGTGACGCTCTACGAGCCCGGGGAGCTCGGCGGAGCTCTGGTGCCCGCGACGCGCTTGCCCTCCAAGCAGGACCTCGCGGGACTCCGCGACCACCTCGTCCACCAGGTGCGTTCCCGCCCCGTCGAGATCGTCGCCGAGCACGCCGACGCCAAGACGCTCGCGGACGGGGGCTTCGACCTGGTGTACGTGGCCACGGGCGCGGTCCCGCGGGAGCTGCCGGGCGCGCGCCCGGCCCGGGATGTCATGGATCCGAAGGACGTCGTGTCGCCCGTTGTGATCGTCGGCGGCGGGATGGCCGGAGCCGACACGGCGCTGTGGCTGGCCGGCGCCGGACACGAGGTCACCCTGGCGGAGGCCGGAGCGGGGATCCTCGGCAATCGTGAGGTCTTCACCGACGCGATGGTGCTGCCGCAGATCCTCGCCGACATGGGCGTGACGGTCCTCACCGGCGCCGAGGTGACGGAGTGCGGCGCGGACGGCGTCCGCACCGCGGACGGACGGCTGATACCCGCCGCCACGGTCCTGGCCGCCATCGGCAACGACAGCGGCTCCGGGCTCGCGACCGCGCTGCGCGAGGCCGCCCCGGACCTGGAGGTCGTCACGCTCGGCAGCGCCGCGCGCAACGGACGGGTCTTCGACGCCCTCCACGGGGCGTTCTTCGAGGCCCGTCGCGCGTGATCTTGTCCCCGTGTGCCGCCCCCGAAGAGGGGCGGCACACGGGACGGGGTTCCATAGACAAACGCAGAACAAGGAGGTCTCTCATGGGTGCACTGGACGGGCAGGTCGTGGTGTTCACCGGCGCCGGATCGGGCATCGGACGGGCGGTCGTCACCCGCTATGTCGCGGAGGGCGCCCGCGTGGTGGCCGTGGACGTCTCCGACACCGTCGAGCAACTGGCCAAGGAACTCGGCGACGCCGTCGTCCCGGTGGTCACGGACGTACGGTCCTGGGAAGGCAACGTCCGGGCGGCCGCTGCCGCCAGGGAGATATGGGGACGCATCGACGTCTTCGTCGGGAACGCCGGTATCACGGACGGGGCCCAGCCTTTGGAGGAGATCCCCGGAGAGCGGCTCACCGACGCCTTCTCCGAACTGTTCGGCGTGAACGTCCTCGCACCGATGCTCGGCGCGCGGGCCGTACTCGACGATCTCGTGAAGTCCCGCGGAAGCATCATCCTGACCGGCTCGTTCGCCAGCTCGAACGCCGCGGGCGGCGGCGTGCTCTACACGGCGTCCAAGCACGCGGTGCAGGGGCTCGTCCGGCAGCTCGCGTACGAACTCGCCCCGGACGTCCGAGTCAACGGCGTGGCACCGGGTGTGGCGCCGACCCGGCTGCGCGGCACGACCTCCCTCGGCCAGACGGCCGCCGACTCGGTCCTTGACGGCACCCGGGAGGTGCTGCCGCTTCAGGAGGTGCCGGACGTCGACGCGTACAGCGGGATCTTCACCCTGCTGGCATCCCCGTCGCAGTCGGCCGCGATGACCGGAACCATGGTCACTGCCGACAGCGGACTGTCGATCCGGGGGCTGGCGCGCCCGGGCGGCCGGGTCCCTGACACCGCGGGAGGGTGAGGGGCGGCACCGTTGCGGAGCATGGCGATTGAGGTCGACGCGGCGGCGCCCTGGGCACTCTCAGCCTGTCCGGCGTTTGAGGACGAGGCCGTTCAGGCCGAAGCGGGGGTCTGGGGGCGGCAGCCCCCAGGGGACGGGACTGGGTAGGGGCGGCGGGGGCGAAAACCCTCACTTCGCCAACCGTAGAATCGCGGGGTGAACGCCCCCGTTTCCCCCGCCGAGACCCTGCGCGCCGCCCTCGCCGGGCTGCTCGACGGACTGCCGCCGAAGGCCGCCGCCCAGGCCGTCGACCGGCTGATCGCGAACTACCGGGGCACCACCCCGACACACACCCCCGTCCTCCGCGACCGCTCGGACGTGGTCGCGTACGCCGCGTATCGGATGCCGGCGACGTTCGAGGCGGTCCGGTCGGCGCTGGCGGCGTTCGCGGACGCGGCGCCCGGGTGGACACCGTCGAGCCATGTGGACGTCGGCGGAGGCACCGGCGCGGCGACCTGGGCGGTGCAGGCGACCTGGGAGGAAGCCCGCCCCGTGACCGTGCTCGACTGGGCCGAGCCGGCACTCGCGCTGGGCCGTGAGATCGCCGCCGCCAACCCGGAGCTGAAGTCCGCCGAGTGGCACCGCTCTCGTATCGGAGCGGCGCTCACCATCGAGAGCACCGATCTCGTAACCGTCTCCTATGTTTTGGGCGAGCTCACCGACGCCGACCGCGCCTCGGTCGTGGACGCCGCCGCGGCCGCCGCCCAGGCCGTCGTGATCATCGAGCCCGGCACGCCCGACGGCTACGCGCGCGTCATCGAGGCCCGCGACCGCCTGATCGGCGCCGGATTCCACATCGCCGCCCCCTGTCCGCACAGCGCGGCCTGCCCCATCGTCCCCGGCGAGGACTGGTGCCACTTCTCCGCCCGGGTCAGCCGCTCCTCCCTGCACCGCCAGGTCAAGGGCGGCTCCCTGCCGTACGAGGACGAGAAGTTCAGCTACGTGGCCGCCACCCGCTTCCCGCCCGCCCCGGCCCCCTCCCGCGTCGTACGCCGACCGCAGATCCGCAAGGGTCAGGTACTGCTGGACCTGTGCGAGACCGAGCCGTCCCTGCGCAGGGAAACGGTCACGAAGCGCCACGGGCCGCTGTACAGGGCGGCCCGTGACGCGGACTGGGGTGACGCCTGGCCGCCCCCGGCTGAGGACGACCAAGACCTCTAGGCGCGCACCCCGTCCGACCCCTCACGACGTCTTGTCGGTCGTGCCGGTCTTGTCGTTCGCGTCGTTCGTACGTTGTTCCTGGAGCTTGCGCAGCAGCTCCCGCTTCTGGGCCTGCGGGTCGCTCCCGCCGCCGATCCGCTTGCCTCGGCCACCACCCCGCAGGGCATTCCGGCCGAGGTTGCTGCGCGCACCGCCCACTCCCAGCATGTTTCCGGCTCCGCCTCGGGCCATGGCATGTCTCCTTCCCGCTCTTCCGGCCGGTTCTCCGGCCGGTTCCTCCGGAACATCTTGCAGGACGACACGTCTCGTCTCGCCGCGTTCTGCTATCACACTGCGGCGAGACGGTCCGTCTTGTCAACCTGATAAATTCGAACCATGGCCCTGAAATCCACGTCCGACCGGTCCGCCCGTAAGCCCGCCCCCGACTCCACCCGCCGCAGCGAGAAGTCCCGACGGGCGATCTTCGACGCCGCCCTCGCGCTTGTCGGTGAGGTCGGCTACCCCAAGACCACGATCGAGGGCATCGCCGCCCGTGCCGGAGTCGGCAAGCAGACGATCTACCGGTGGTGGCCGTCGAAAGCCGCGGTGCTCCTGGATGCCTTTCTGGACCTCGGCGTGCAGTCCGCCCGGGAAGCCGGTCAGGAGGCGTACGAGCTCCCGGACACCGGCGACCTGGCCGCCGACCTCAAACTGGTCCTGCGCGCCACCGTCGACGAGCTGCTGGACCCCATGTTCGAGATCCCCGCGCGCGCCCTGGCCGCGGAAGGCGTCGTCAACGAACCGCTCGGCGTCGAATTCGTGGCCAAGCTCCTCGAGCCGCAGCTCCAGCTGTACGTGAAGCGGCTGCGGTCCGCCCAGGGCAAGGGTGAGCTACGGCCCGGTATCGACCCCCGCGTCGCCCTGGAGCTCTTCGTCTCCCCGCTCGCCCAGCGCTGGCTCCAGCGCACCGGTCCGATCTCGTATGCGTACACGGACACCCTCGTGGACTACGCCCTCCACGGTCTCGCCCCGCGACGATAAATCCAGTCAAAGCGCCCCATCACGCCTGATACGAGCCAGGGGGAACCATCGCCCCACCCACCCCGGATGCGGGCTCTGTCCACCCGAGGCGCAGGATGGTGGGATCATAGAGCTTGTCGAAGGTGTTTGATGAAGGCGTTTTGAACGCGTTTCGAAGGCGTTCGTCTTGAAGACTCCGCTCTTGAGGGCGTTGCTCCTGAGACGTTGCTCTTGAAGGTTTCGGCTTTGAAGGCGTCTGTCGGCACGACTGCTAGGCGAGGAGATTGATGAGCGCAGAGTTCGGCCGCCCCTCCGGTGCGCAGGGCAGGATCTCCCAGTGGCTGCGTGGTCGCCGCCCCAAGGAGACCGTCGGAGACGGCGGGCGTGAAGCTCTGCTGCTCGCTGCCGCCGCCGCGGGGCTGCCGCTCGCGCAGGCCGCGTACCCCACCGCCTACCGCTGCTCGTGTGACCGCGTCGGCTGTCCCACCCCCGGGCGCCACCCCGTCTCCTTCGCCTGGCAGACCCAGTCCACGACCGACCGCGCCCAGATCGAGCGGTGGGCCCGGCACCAGCCGCAGGCCAACTTCATCACCGCGACCGGCATGGTGCACGACGTCCTCGACGTGCCGGTCGACGCGGGCCGCGAGGCGCTGGAGCGGCTGCTCGCCACCGGCGTCGAGGTCGGCCCCGTCGCCGAGAGCGGCGACGGGCGCATGTTCTTCTTCACCCTCACCCGCGGCACGCCCGAGGACGAGGACGAGTGGTGGCCCTGCGAGCTGGACTCCCACCCCGAGACGACGGACGAGCACCCGGGCCTGCGCTGGCACTGCCGCGGCTCGTACGTCCTCGTGCCGCCGGCCCAGCTCCCCGGTGACCTTACGGTCGACTGGGTGCGGGGCCCGGAACACGCGCTCCCCGACCCCCTGAGCCTCCTCGAAGCCCTGACGGACGCCTGCGCCCGCCACGCCGGGGAGGACGAGTCGGACCAGCTGGCGGCCTGGCCCCACCGCCACTGAGGCGCCGACGGAGAGCCGAAGGCCTGACCGGCGGGTAGCCGGAAGCCTGGCCGACGGGGAGCCGAAAGCCCGTCCGGTGGCGAGCCGAGGGCCTACTCGCCCTTCGCCCCCGTCAGCCCCTCGACCCGCCCCAACACTGCCACCCGCTGGTCCTTCGCCGTCTTCCCCGGGTCCAGGACCGCCTGGTTGGAGACGAACTCCAGGGTGAGGGACTGCTTGATCTCGCCGGTGGTCAAAGCCTCGACATCCGCGCTGGGGACGGGGATGTCCGCGCCCGGCGCGGCGGTCTGCTTCTCGTAGCGATGCGTGGTGAAGAACACCAGCGCTCCGCCGTCCGTCGTACGCAGACCCACCGGGGCGTAGTCGCCCGAGGTCAGCGGCTCGTCGATGTACTGCCGGGCGAGGCCGGGCTTGCTGGCGTTCTTCTCTCGCTGCTCCCGGTACAGCGAGGTGTGGGTGCCGGGCGCGAAGCCGTCGCCGCCGCTCTTCAGATACGTCGCGTACGACTGGCTCAGCTTCTCCGGCTCGATCGCGAGGGCCGCGTCGTCCGCCGTGACCGGCTGCGCCCAACCGTCCTCGTCCTGCTGGAACTTCGGTACGTCGGCAGCGGCCAGAATGGTCAGATACGAGGCCTGCCACACGTCGTTCGCGCTGCCGCGAGTGAAGACGAGCATCCAACGACTGCTCGTCAGACCCTTGTTGGCCGCGGCGTCGGCCACGAACCAGCGCGGCCAGCCCGCCTTCTCGGGTATCGCGAACTTCGCGTCGGTCAACTCCAAGGGCGCGTGGGACGGGTTGCCGCCCGGGTTGTTCACCTGCCCGGCCTTCAGCTTCCCGCCGTCGATGGCACCGAGGGCGCCGGTGACCCGGTCCGCGTCCAGCGAGGCGTCGTTCGCCTTGTCGGCCTTGTTGTACGCCGTGGTGAAGTCCTTGAGCGCGCGGGCGGCCTCGGCGCGCGTCGCCGCCGGCACGACCTCCCGCTCGCCGTGCACCACCACGCAGCCGCTCGCCGCCAAGGACAGAACGGTCACCGCGCCCGTTGCCAGGGCGAACCGGTTGAGGCTACGAAGCTTTTGAGGGCTGCGAGCCGTGCGATCCCTGCTCATCAGGTACCTTCACCTTCCCCTTCCCGGAGGCGAACCCTACCGGGGCGAGGAAGATCGCGAGCGTCGGGACCAGGTACAGCGCCCACACCGTGACCTGAAGGACGGTCGGATCGGGCTGGAAGTTGAACACGCCCTTGAGGAGAGTGCCGTACCAACTGTCCGGCGGAACCGTGCCGCTGATGTCGAACGCCTTGTTCGTCAAGCCCGGCAGGAAGTCGGCCTCCTGCAGGTCGTGGAAGCCGTACGCGAGCACGCCCGCGGCCACGACGACCAGCATGCCGCCGGTCCAGGTGAAGAACTTCGCCAGGTTGATGCGCAGCGCGCCCCGGTAGAACAGCCAGCCGAGCACCACTGCTGTGGCCAGGCCGAGCAGCGCGCCGAGCAGCGGCCTGAACGTGCCGTCCTCGGAGCCGGCCGCGTGCACCGACGTCCACACGAACAGCGAGGTCTCCAGACCCTCCCGGCCGACCGCCAGGAACGCGGTGGCCACCAGCGCGCCCGTGCCCATGAGCAGCGCCGAGTCCAGCTTGCCGTGCAGCTCCGCCTTCAGATGCCGCGCGGTGCGCCGCATCCAGAAGACCATCCAGGTCACCAGGACCACGGCCACGATCGACAGTGAACCGCCGAGCGCCTCCTGCGCCTTGAACGTCATCTCCTGCGAGCCGTACTCGAGGGCGAAGCCGAATCCGAGCGAGAGCAGCACCGCCACGGCGATGCCGATCCAGATCGGCCGCAGGGCCTCGCGGTGCTCGGTCTTCACCAGATAGGCGACGAGGATGCAGACGACCAGACTGGCTTCAAGACCCTCGCGCAGGCCGATCAGATAGTTCGCGAACACGGCTACGCCTCCTCGGAGAACAGCGCCCGGCCCCACCAGTCGTCCTTGTCCCGGACGCCTGGAGGGATCGCGAAGATCGCCGAACCCACGTGCTGGATGTACTCGTTGAGCGGATCGATGGCCAGGCTGCGCTGCACCGGGATGAAGCCCGTGCGCACATCGCGCTGGTATGCCAGGAAGAACAGGCCCGCGTCCAGGCGACCCAGCCCGTCCGTGCCGTCCGTGAAGGAGTAGCCGCGGCGCAGGAGCGTCGCGCCGTCGTTGGAGTCGGGGTGCGCGAGCCGTACGTGCGCGTCGGGCTTCATCGCCTTCAGGAACGGCTCGTCGCGCTCCTTCGCCTTGCCGACTGGCGCGCCCTCGCCCTTGTCACGGCCGAAGATGTCCTCCTGCTCCTGGAGTGGAGTCCGGTCCCAGGTCTCGATGTTCATCCGGATCCGGCGCGCCACGAGGTACGAGCCCCCGGTCATCCAGTCGGGCCCGGCGGAAGCGCTCACCCACACATGCTTCGTCAGCCGGTCCGTCTCCGTCCCCGCGATATTGCGGGTGCCGTCCTTGAAGCCCATGAGGTTACGGGGTGTCTGCGCGTCCGGCGTCGTCGACGAGGTCTTGCCGAAGCCCAGCTGGGACCAGCGCATGACGACCTTGCCGAAGCCGATCCGGGCGAGGTTGCGGATCGCGTGCACCGCGACCTGCGGGTCGTCCGCGCACGCCTGGACGCACAGATCGCCGCCGCTACGGTTCTTGTCGAGGTTGTCGCCGGCGAACTTCGGCAGGTCGACGAGCGCCTCCGGCCGCCGGTCCTGGAGCCCGAACTTCTCGAACAGGGAAGGCCCGAAGCCGATCGTCAGCGTCAGCCGCGACGGCTTGAGGCCGAGCGCCTCGCCGGTGTCGTCCGGCGGCGCCTCGGCCAGACCGCCGTACGCTCCCTCGCCGACCGCGTGCCCGGCGGTGACCCGCCGCGCGGCCTCGGTCCAGTCCTTCAGCAGCTGGACGAACTCGGCGCGGTCGTCCGTCTTCACGTCGAACGCGGCGAAGTGCAGCCGGTCCTGCACCGGCGTCGCGATGCCTGCCTGGTGCGCGCCGTGGAAGGCGATCGCGGCACCGGACTCGGCGGCGGCCGGGTCCACGTCGCTGCCCGTACGGGTCATCGCGACCGCGCCACCGGCCGCGGCGGCACCGAGCGCGAGCCCGGCACCACCCCAGCCGATCAGCGAACGCCGGGAGGGAGAAGAAGAGCCGCTGGTGGTCTCCGTGGTCTCCGTCATGGTGGCCCCTCGCTTACTTGACGACGGCGGCGGCGAGCTTGGACAGGGGCTCGGCGAGCGCGTTGACCGCGTCGGAGAGTTCCTTGCGATCGGCCTCGCCGACCTTGTCGTACGAGGTGAACTCGTAGGAGGTCGTGTCCTCGCGGTACTGGTCGAGCAGCGTGTTCAGCGCCGCGAACTGCTGGTCGAGCTCCTTCGTCAGCGCCGCGTCGTTCTCGGCGGCGACCGCCTTCAGCAGCTCGTACGACTTCTCCGCGCCCTCGACGTTGGCCTTGAAGTCGACCAGGTCGGTGTGCGAGTAACGCTCCTCCTCGCCGGTGACCTTGCCGGTGGCGACCTCATCGAGGAGTTCCTTGGCGCCGTTGGCCATCGAGGTCGGGGTGATCTCGGCCGTGCCGACCTTGTCCTGCCAGACCTCCAGATCGCTGACCAACTGGTCGGCCAGCTCGGAGTCCCGGTCGGTGAGCTTCTTGTCCTTCCAGAGCGAGCGCTCCAGGCGGTGCCAGCCCGTCCAGTCCTTCTCCAGGTCCTGGCCCTCCTCCAGGCCGTCCTCGCGGAGGTCGACCTTCGGGTCGATGTCGCCGAAGGACTCGGCGACCGGCTCGGTGCGCTCCCAGCCGATGCGTGAGGGCGCGTACGCCTTCTTCGCGGCCTCGAGGTCTCCGGCCTTGACGGCGTCGGTGAAGACCTTGACCTTGGGCAGCGTCTCGTCGGCCTGTGCCTGCGCGTACGCGCGATAGGCGGCGACGGCCTTGTCGAGGCGCGGGTCGCGCTTGGCGACTGTGCCGCCGCCGGTGGCCTTGACGTCCTGGCGGATGCCGTCGCCCGTCATGCCGGGCTTGCAGGCGATCCGGTAGTCGCCGGCCTTCACCTCGGCGGTGACGGTCTGCTTGGTGCCCGGGCCGATGTTCTCGCGCTCGGTGACGATCCGGTCGTCCGGGAAGAGGAGATAGATCTCGGTCACCTTGGAGCCCTTGTTCTCCACGGCTATCTCGACATGCCCGGCGGGGAACTCCTTCTTGGACACCTCGCACTTGGAGTCGGTGGCGGTCACCTCGATGACGCGGTCACCGCTCGTCGCGTCGCTCTTCTCGGTGCAGCCCGTGATGGCGGTCAGAGCGGCCGCGGTGGCGGCGGCGGTGACAACGGAGAGTCGGACGGCGCGCATTCAGGCTCCCAGGGAACGACGGGCAGACCGCACGGAAGGACCCGCACGGCACGGTGAGGTCGGCCTAACTTATCTGAGCCTTACCTCACCTATACCCGCCCGTTCAGTGATTCATCTCTCACAGGAGCCGCACAGAAACGGCTTGATCACGATGGCTCAAAGTGGACCCCATGAGAGGGTCAAAGGTGGGTCAAGCGTCCCGTTCGGGGGTCACCAGGACGGCGCCGGTCCGGGGATGCGGGAACACCTCGACGGGCTGGCGGTAGACGTCGCTCAGCAAGTCGCCGGTGAAAACCGCGGATGGTGGACCGTCAGCCGCGACGCGACCGGCGCGCAGAATCGCCACCCGGTGCGCATACGCGGCCGCGAGCCCCAGATCGTGCAGCACCACGACCACCGCGTCCCCGGCGCGCGCCCTGTCCCGGCACATCCGCAGCACCAACTCCTGGTGTCTGAGGTCGAGAGCGGCGGTCGGTTCGTCGAGCAGCAGCAGGGGGGCGCGCTGGGCCAGCACCCGGGCCAGCGCGACCCGGGCCCGCTCGCCACCGCTGAGGGCGGAGAAGGGGCGCGCCGCGAACTCGGTCACTTCCGTGGCTGCCATGGCCTGCGCGACGGCCGCGTCGTCGTCCTCCGGCGCACTCGCCCAGGGGGCGCGGCCCATACGTACGACCTCTTCGACCGCGAAGGGGAAGGAGAGGGCCGCGGACTGGGGGAGGACGGCCCGGCGCAGCGCGAGTTCGGGCGCGGACCACTGGGTGGCCGGGCGGCCGTGGACGCGTACGACTCCTGCGGAGGGCCGCAGATCGGCGGCCAGGGCGCCCAACAGGGTCGACTTTCCCGCGCCGTTGGGGCCGACCAGTGCGAGGACCTCACCGGCGCGGGCGGTGACGTCGACGCCGTGCAGCACCTCGCGGACGCCGAGGCGGACATGGAGTCCATCGGCCTCGGCGAGTACGTCGCCGGGGGAGACCGGGGGCGGCGGCTTCGGCCTTCCCCGGACGAGGAAACTCTTCTCCCGGACGAGGGAACTCCTTTCCCGGACGAGGAACCTCATGCCCAACCTCCTTGCTTGCGGCGGGTCCTGCGCAGCAGCCAGAAGAAGAACGGGCTGCCCACCAGAGCGGTGAGAACGCCGAGGGGGAGTTCGGCGGGTGCGGCGATCGTGCGGGCCGCGAGGTCGGCGGCGAGCAGCACGACCGCACCGCCGAGCGCGCTGCCCGGGACGAGGAAGCGGTGCCCGGGCCCCGCCGCCATCCGCAGCAGATGCGGAATGACCAGCCCGAGAAAACTGATGATCCCGGAGACGCTCACGGCCGCCGCGGTCAGCAGCGCGATGACGAGCACGAGGACGATCCGCAGCCGCTCCACGTCCACGCCCAGGTGCCGGGCGGGCCGTTCGCCGAGCGCGAGCAGGTCGAGCCGCCGGGCGAACAGCGGCGCGAGGGCCAGTCCGGCGACCGCGCAGGGCAGCACCGCGAGCACCTTGGGCCAGGTGGCCTGGGAGAGCGAGCCGAGCTGCCAGAAGGTGATCTGATTGACCTCCGCGGTGTCCGCGAAGAACAGGAACAGCCCGATCAGCGCGCCGGCGAAGGCGTTCACCGCGATCCCGGTGAGGATCAGCGTCACCACCTCCGTACGGCCTCCGGAGCGCGACATCGCGTACACGAGCAGAACCGTGCCGAGCCCCGCGGCGAAGGCGAAGGCCGGGATGGTCCACGTACCGAGGAAGTTCACACCGAGCGCGATCGCGGCGACCGCGCCGACCGCCGCCCCCGACGAGACACCGATGACCCCGGGTTCGGCCAGCGGGTTGCCGAACACGCCCTGCATCAGGGCTCCCGCGCAGCCCAGCGAGGCGCCGACGAGCAGCGCGAGCACGATCCGCGGGAAGCGGACGTTCCACAGGACCGACTCGGGGACCCGCTCGAGCGCGGAGCCGCCCAGGCCGACGCGGTGCATCACGGAGCCGAGGACGTCACCGGTGGGGATCGGATAGGCGCCGAGCCCGGCGGCGACGGGGACCAGCATGAGCAGGGTGAGGACGAGCCCGGCGGTGAGGAGCCAGGCGCTGCTGCGGGCCTTCTTGCCGCGTACGGGAGTTTCGGCCACGTCCGCGACCCCCTCCTCGACCAGGGTCACTTGGCGTCCCCGTACAGCTGCTCCACGATCGACTTGAGCACCTGGTCCGTGCGAGGCCCGTAGTTGAGGAGGACTCCGTCCTCGATCGACACGACCCGGCGGTCCATTCCGGCGGGGGTCTGCGCCACGCCTGGGATCTTGACGAGTCCGTCGATCCCGCCGACCGACTCGAGTCCCTTGGTCATCACGAGGATCGCGTCCGGCGCGGCCTGCGCCAGCGCCTCGGTGGTGATGGCGGTGAAGTCCTTCTTCAGCCCCGACTCCGCTCCGGCGTCGACCGCGCCGGCCGCTTCGAGCAGCGAGGTGGCTCCGGAGCCCTTGCCGCCGATGAGATAGACGGAGGCGGTGCCGCGCAGATAGAGGAAGGCGACGCGCGGGTGGTCCTCCTGTGCGGGAATCTCCTTGCGTACGGCGGCGATCCGCTCCTCCGAACGCTGGGTCAGCCGCGTCCCCGAGGCCGGTACGCCGAGGGCGTCGGCCACCGCTTCGATGCGCGGGCCCACGTCGTCGAGGCCCTGGGCCGGATCGACGACGAGGACCGGGACGCCCGCGTCGCGGATCTGCTCCATGGCCTCCTCGGGCCCGGTCGTCGTCTCGGCGAGGACGAGGTCCGGTTTGAGGGAGAGCACGCTCTCCGCGGAGACGTCGTGGTTGCGGGTGACGATCGGGAGCTTCTTGGCCTGGGTGAAGGTGGCGGTGATGTCACGGGCGACGACCCGGTCGCCGAGCCCGAGCGTGAAGACGATCTCGTTGAGGCTGCCGGAGAGGGGGACGATCCGGTCGGCGGCCTTGATCGTCACCTTCTTCCCGTCGGACGAGCCGACGGTGACGGGGAGTTGGGGCTTCGCCGGGTCCGTGAGGGGTTCCACTCGATCGGCGGTGGAGGCGGCGACGGCGGAGGCCTTCTTCGCGGACGCCGCGCTCTCCGCGGAGCCTCCGCATCCGGTCGCGGCCGACAAGAGAGCGAGCGCGGACAGCAGGACGCCCGCCGTTCGTGTGCCCCGCCGATGCACTGTCCCGTCCCTCATCCTCGTCCATCCATCCTCTCGGTCCTCTTCCGACACCTGCCCGGCATAGCTTAGGTTAGCCTTACCTTTCTCGCTCGCCTTTCCTGTCATGAGTGGCCGGTTGCTGACCCTTGGATCCGGAGGACAACCCATGCCCGTGCGTCTGAGGGCTCTCATCACCGCGGTGAGTGTGGCCGTGCTCGGAGCCCTGCTGGGAGTACTGCTCCCCGCCACCGCCGCGCACGCCGCCGACCGCACCGTGCAGGGCGGCCGGCTCGACTGGGGCCTCAAGTCCTCCTTCCAGAGCTATGTCACCGGGCCCATCGCCAAGGGGAGTTTCTCCCTCACCGGCGGTGCGGCCACGGTCGGCGGCAGCCAGTTCCGCTTCCACTCGGCGACGGGTACGTACGACGGCGACACCGGCGCCTTCACCTCCTCCTTCTCCGGCGGGGTCCACTTCGTCGGGCACCAGGAGGACGACGGCACGTACCAGCTCGACCTCACGATCAGCCGCCCCACCGTCCGCATCTCCGGCGGCAGCGGCACGCTCTACGTCGACATCATCAGCAAGGCGAAGGGCACCGGGACGGTCACGACGTCCTCGCAGGTGCCTTTCGCCTCCCTCTCCCTCGGTGGCATCGACATGAAGGGCGGCGGCAACGCCGTACAGCTCAACAACCTTCCCGCCACGCTGACTTCGCAGGGTGCCGAGTCCTTCGCCGGGTACTACACGGCGGGGACCGCGCTGGACCCGGTGAGTCTGTCCGCGGACGTCCGAGCGGCGGCCACGCCGAAGGCGTCGGCCACGCCCACGGCCACGCCCACTCCCACGAAGTCCGCCAAGAAGAAGGAGACTTCGGGCGCGATCGCGAACGGCGCCGTCGACTGGGGCGTACGTCGCACCTTCCGCGAGTACGTCACCGGGGACATCGCCCAGGGCAAGTGGACGCTCTCCTCCGGGGCCCAGGACGGCGGCGCGCTCTTCCGCTTCCCCGGCGGCGAGGGGACGTACAAGAAGCAAGACCGCTCACTGGAGGCGGAGTTCGAGGGCGCGGTGCGCTTCACCGGCGAACAGGGCCTCGATCTGAAGCTGAGCGGCGTCCGGGTCACCGTCGAGGACACCAAGGGCACGCTGTACGCCGACGTGACCAGTGCGGACTTCACCGGCAAGAAGGTCGCGCTCGCCACCTTCACCGCGAAGGACTTCACCCCGCGGGACGACCTCGTCGAGCTGACCGAGGCACCCACGAAGCTCACCGCCAAGGGCGCGAAGGCCTTCGGCGGGATGTATCAGGCGGGTACGGAGATGGACCCCCTCTCGCTCGCCGTCGCCCTCACCGACGACGCGGCGCTGCCCGCCCTGCCCGACCTGGGCAGCGCGGCCACCGAGAGCGCAACCCCCTCGGCGCCCGAGACGGCGGCCGAGGCCAAGACCGACAGGACCGAGAACGCCGCGAGTACGTCCGACGGCACTCCGCTCCTTCCCATCGGCCTCGGGGTCGGTTTCCTGCTGGTGGTGGGCGCGGCCTCCGTGATCGCCGTCCGCAGGCGCCGTACCCGACCGGCCGCCGCAGTCCCCGATGAGGACTGACCCCCTACACAGTCCGTCACGTGACGGGCCACCCAGTCCGTCACGTGACGGACCACCCACCAAGGAGAACCGCCGTCATGTCCGCCAGAGCACGCCGCCCCCTCGCCCTCGCCGCCGCCGTCGCCACGGCCGCCGCGCTGGGCGCCACCGCGCTCGCCACCGTCGGCGCGTCCACCGCCGCGGCGGCCGAAGTTCCCCTCAGTGGCTACGAGTTGACCTGGGGCATCAAGCAGTCCTACCGCACGTACGTGACCGGGTTCGCGGCCGGTACCTTCACGCCCGCGGACGGTGCCACCCAGGCCGCGGACAACGGCGCCTTCACCTTCGTGGACGGCACCGGCACCTACGACTCCACGGCGCACACGCTCGACCTCGGTTTCAAGGGCAGCCTGAGCATCGTCTCCAAGGCGCACGGTTTCGACATCTCCCTGTCCGACGTGAAGTTCGACAGCGCCGCCACCGAGATCACCGCCGACGTGACCAAGAACGGCACGACGACGGACGACGTGCCGCTCGCCACGGTCACCGTCACCCGCGCGATGACGGACATGGCGACCACGCTGACGGCGCAGGCGGCGGACGTCCTCGGAAGCGCGAGCTACGAGGGCGCGGCCGGGGACCCGCTGACGGTCGTACAGAAGACGGCATCCCAGTCACCGAGCCCGTCGGCGTCCACGTCGGCCTCCCCGTCGCCGTCCCCGTCCACGTCGACCTCCGCGTCGCCCTCCCAGAGCGCGTCCCCGACGCCGTCCGCCTCGTCCTCGTCCTCCGCGTCCACCAGCGCGAGCCCGTCACCCTCCGGCTCGGAGGCCGCGACCGAGGGCGAGATCGCCTACGGCACGCTCGACTGGGGCGTGAAGCAGTCCTTCCGCACGTACGTCGTGGACGGCGTCGCCCAGGGGAAGATCACCGCGTCCGACGGCGCGACCCAGGCCACCGACAACGGCGTCTTCACCTTCCCGGACGCCTCCGGCAGCTACGACACCGACGCCGGCACCCTCGCCGCCTCCTTCGAGGGCGAGGTGAACTTCAAGGGCCATGAGGACAACGGCACTTACGGCCTCGACCTCACCCTCAGCGACCTCAAGGCGGAGCTGGACGGCGGCTCCGGCGAACTGACCGCCGACGTCGACAGCCTCGGCGAGAAGTCCGAGGATGTGGTCCTCGCGAAGCTCAAGGCCAAGTCCACCGAGCTGACGGTGACGGACGACGTCATCACCCTCGACGACGTCACGGCCACGCTGACCGAGGCGGGCGCGGAGGCGTTCGGCGGCTTCTACCCGACCGGCACCGAGCTGGACCCGGTGGACCTGGCGGTGGCGGTGAGCGAGGACGCCGAACTTCCCGAAGGGGACGGCGAGTCGGGGTCCGGCGGCACGGGCGGGTCCTCCGGTACGTCGGGCACCACGGGCGGCACCACCGGTGGCACGGGGACGACCGGGTCCACGACGGGCGGCGTGAGCGGTTCGCTCGCCTCTACCGGGTCGGAGGTGCCGGTCGGCGCGCTCGGGGTGGCGGCCGCGGTGACCGTCGCGGCGGGTGCGGGCGTCGTCGTCGCGGTGCGCAGGCGACGTACGGTCTAGGGCCTGTCCGGCGGATCATGCCGGAGACGCGGGGTCTGGCACGCCGATCTGCGGCGTTGTCGTCGGTTGCCGACTCCCCCACTCTCGGCTT
>NZ_JBEZLR010000064.1:0-58823 GCF_040652275.1 Streptomyces sp. NPDC048275 | reverse complement strand
GGCGGAGGAGGGCGTCGACGCGATGGGGGTCCCCCCGCTCGAGCGAAGCCGAGAGTGGGGGAGTCGGCAACCGACGACAACGCCGCAGATGGGCGCACCAAGCCCCGCGTCTCCGGCGTGATCCGCCGGACAGGCCCTAGAACCTGGGCGCGTTACGGGACCGCTGCACCCTCGAGGTGCGGCGGTCCTTCGCGTTCCAGCAGGCCTTGTGCCAGTGGCGGCGCTCGTCGACGCCCGAGTGCTCCGGCCAAGCCACCACGTGCGGGATGCCGGAGGGGATCATCTGGTCGCACCCCGGGCATCGGTAGGTCTTGCCCTCGGCGCTGGCACCCGCCACGTGGCGCACGCTCCATGCCTCGCCCTGCCAGCTCTCCGTGGACTGCCAGCCGCCGTACCGTTCGGAGCGGTCACCGTCTTCGGGGGACGCGCCCCGGGCGGACGAGTCGGAACCCTTGGGGCGGTTGCGACGCGGGGACACAGGACACCTCACGGAGCTGTACAGGGAGCAGGGGCCTCGTCCAGCCTACGCGGCGCGCGCGAGGGTAGGCGTACTCCGCCAACCCTCACAGATCGCCCTCCTGTCGGCCCATTCTGCAGACAATCCGCAAATCTCTCCGACAAGCCGTGTCTTCGGCACGTGTCGGACGGTTATGCCGGTGGGGGAGCTCCACGTCGGAGCCGAGGAAGCAGGAAGCACCATGCACGTTGGAAGTTTTGTACTGGCGGCCCAATTCCCTGGACAGGGCCAGGGAGAAGCACTGCACCGCGCGGTGCGGACCGCCGAGCTCACCGAGGAAGCGGGCCTCGCCGCAGTATGGCTGGCCGAGCACCACTTCGTGCCGTACGGGACATGCCCGTCGGCCGTCACACTGGCCGCGCTGCTGCTCGGCCGCACCAGCCGCATCCGCGTGGGCACCGCGGTGAGCGTGCTGCCCACCGTCCACCCCGTCGCACTCGGTGAACAGGCCGCGCTGCTGCACATGACCTCCGGCGGCCGCTTCACGCTGGGCGTGGGGCGCGGCGGCCCCTGGGTCGACCTGGAGGTCTTCGGCTCGGGTCTCGAGGCGTACGAGAAGGGGTTCCCGGAATCACTCGATCTGCTGGTTCGCTGGCTGCGCGAGCCGTCCGTCGGGGGCCGGGGCGAGCGGTTCACGTTCCGTGAAGTCCCCGTCGTCCCACGGCCGTCGGAGTCCCTGAGCGGTGGGCCAGGTCCCGAGGTCGTCGTCGCCTGCACCTCGCCGGCCAGTGTGCGGCTCGCGGCCGAGCGCGGGCTGCCGATGCTCCTCGGCATGCATGTCGGTGACGAGGAGAAGGCCGAAATGGTGTCGTTGTGGCGGCAGTACGCGCGTGTGGCGGGCCACCCGACGGACGAGATCTTCGCCGCCGCCCATGTCTCGGCCGGCGTCTGCCAGATCGCGGACCGCCGCAGCGACGCCGTCGAGACGCTCACCAAGGCGATGCCGGGCTGGCTGAAGCAGGGTCTGGACGCCCATGTGACGGTCGACGGCCGCGCCCGCTCGATGCGGGACCCGCTGGCGTACACCGAACTGCTCTGCGGGCTGCACCCCGTGGGCACCCCACGGCTGTGCGCCGACCGCCTGGCGGCCACCTCCGAACGCACCGGCATCTCCCACTTCGCCCTCCTCGTCGAGGGCTCGGGCGACCTCGCGGCGACGGAGGAGAACGTCCGACGGCTCGGCACCGAGGTGCTCCCCCATCTCCACTGAGCCACACGCCCGTCCACAGCCGCGAGTACGCCTCGCGACCCGCCCCGCCCCTCGGGGAGCTTGCCGCCCCGGTACAGATGCACCTCCCGCGTACGGAGCGGCAAGCAATGCGGCATCAAGGCGTCAGCAGTCGCGGAACTCCGGCGACTGGTTCAGCACCTGACTGCGTACCGAGGTGAAGCGTGTCAGCGTGTCGTCCACTGAGGCGTCCAGTGGGAACACCGCCACCCGGTGGCAGTTCTGGAAAGCCAGCCGCACACCGAAGTGCCGCTGCAGCGCGCCGCGTATCGCGTCACTCGCGAGCGCACGCAGCAACTGGCCACGTGCCTGCTCGTCCGGCGGAGGCGTCTGGTTGTCGGCGAAGTTGCCGCCGTCCACCTTCAGCTGAGCCACCAGGGAGCTGATCATCTCCCACGCGTAGGGCAGGGAGGTCCGGACGCAGTCGACGAATTCAGCTTCGTCGACCTCGCCTCGCTCGGCCTGTTCGAGTAGGGCCGGTGAGACGTCGAGCGACATGGGTTCTCCTCTCGCACCCCCAGACCTCGGGGGTTGCCGGACAGGTCAGGGAATTCGCGATATCGAACACGATGAGTACACGCATCGCGACCACCCGTTTATACGGTAAGCAACGGACGGTGACGGCACCAGGAGAATGCGCACACAGTGGACTCCCAGTAGGCACACAATCAGCCACTACCGAACAGGCGTCTTCCAGGGCGAATCGCGTGGACCTCTGCCCGTCGAGTAGCGTTGCCGACCATGCGTCTCGTCATTGCCCGCTGTTCCGTTGACTACGCGGGCCGGCTCACCGCCCATCTCCCGTCAGCCCCTCGCCTCATCCTCGTGAAGGCGGACGGCAGCGTCTCGATCCACGCGGACGACCGGGCCTACAAGCCCCTCAACTGGATGTCGCCGCCCTGCACCCTGAAGGAGGGTTCGGGCGACGAGGAAGGCGTCTGGACCGTCATCAACAAGGCGGGCGAGAAGCTCATCATCACGATGGAGGAGATCCTCCACGACTCCTCGCACGAACTCGGGGTGGACCCCGGCCTGATCAAGGACGGCGTGGAAGCGCACCTCCAGGAGCTCCTCGCCGACCGCATCGAGACCCTCGGCGAGGGCTACACGCTCATCCGCCGCGAGTACATGACGGCCATCGGCCCCGTCGACATCCTGTGCCGTGACGCGGAGGGCCAGACCGTCGCCATCGAGATCAAGCGGCGCGGCGAGATCGACGGCGTGGAGCAGCTCACCCGCTATCTCGAGCTGCTGAACCGCGACCCGCACCTCGCGCCGGTCCGTGGGATCTTCGCCGCCCAGGAGATCAAGCCGCAGGCCCGCGTCCTCGCCACGGACCGCGGCATCGGCTGCACCGTCCTCGACTACGACGCGATGCGCGGCATCGAGGACGACAAGCTGCGGTTGTTCTGACGTTCCGGCGCGTGCCTCGACGCGCACGAATCTGACTCAAACGGCCAAGAAGGAGGGAGGGCCGGGTCCCCGTCAGCGGACCCGGCCCTCCCTTCCTCTCTGCCGTGCTCTCAGATCACCGGGCCGCTGGGCGAACCGGCGGCGCTGCTGCTCGCCGGAACGCTGACAGCACTGCTCTCCGGGGCACTGGCGGTGGTGCTCGCCGGGACGCTGGAGGCGGGGCCACTGGCGGAGTCCGAGGTGGACGGCTCGGTCGTCGGCGACGGCGACGGCGGCTCACTGGTCGTCGGCGACGGCGGCGCACTGGTCGTCGGCGTCGGCGACGGCGGCTTCGACGTGGGCGACGGCGGCTTGGTCGTCGGTGACGTCGACGGCGGCTTGGTCGTCGACGGGGACGACGGATCGCCTGACCCCTGCGTCCCACTCGGATCGTCCGACGGCCGACCGCTGCTGACCGGAGGCGTCGGGTCGTCCGACGTCCCGTACGTGCCGTCAGGACCCGGATCCGTCGGCACGCTCACCGCGCCCGTGTCGCTCCCACCGCCACCGCCCCCGTCGTCCTTCTTCGCCTTGTCCGCGCCCAGGCTGTCGTCATCGGCGCCCTGGCTGGCCGAGGGGTTGACGCCGACCTTCTCGGACGGGTCGTCGGTGTTGTTGTTCGAGGTCGCGCCGAGCGTCACCACGGTGCCGAGCACGGCGGCCAGGAGCGCGCCCGCGCCCGCGGCCGCCAGGTTGCGCCGGGTGCCGCTGACCAGCCGACCCGCGACGCCCGCGACGCCCGCGCGCTTCGACGCGGGACCCGGTTCGGCCCGATGGGTGACCAGCGTCGAGGGCTCACCGCCCGGCTCCTGGAGGGCGAACGCGGACGGTACGCCACCGGGCGGCGACGCCGACTCCTCGTGCCGTGCGTCGGGCACCTCCTCGCCCGCCGCCGTACGGCCGCCCGGCAGCAGCCCGCCGGGCAGCACCGCTCCGGAGCGGTCGGCGACCAGCGCGAGGGCGCGGCGGCCCGCCACGGTGCCGCGCTTGTCGGCGAGGGCGCCGCGCAGCCCGATGGAGGCCTCCAGCTCGGCGCGGGCCCGGTCCAGCTGGCCGCCGCAGAGCGCGAGGATGCCCAACTCGTGGTGGAAGTAGGCCTGTTCGCCGACCTCACCGGCGAGCCGGGAGGCCTCGGCGCCGAAGCGCAGCGCACGCTCCCAGACGCCCCAGTTCAGGCCGGCGGCGAACGCGGGCGCGGCCGTGCGGGCCAGCTGCACGGCGAGGGTCTCGTCCTGCTCGTCGACCGGAGCCGTGGTGAGCGGGACCAGGACGGCGAGCGCGGCGAGCAGGGCGTCGGCCTCGGCGCAGACCCGCTCCGGGGTGACCGAGGGATGTCCGGCCCACCAGGTGTAGTGCTGGGCCGCGGCGCGCGCCTGTTCCGCCAGGTCGTCGGCATAGCCGGCGGCCTCCAGCTGGGCCTGCACACCGGCCGCGAGCCGGTAGCGGGAGCCGACCGGCGAGACCAGCGCGCAGCTCGCCAGCTCGGCGAGCGCGGCGTCGGCGTGGGTGTCGTCCACGAGGGCGGGCAGATGGGTCTGGTGCGGCACCTCGCCGCCCAGCGCGACCGCGAACCGCAGGGTGGCGCGGGCCGACTCGCTGAGCCGGGACGCGAGCAGCGAGGCGGGTGCGGCGCCCTCGGCGAGCGAGGGCAGCGGCACCTCGGGGCCGTCCACGGCGTCGAAGGGCGCGTCCACCGGCATATCGAAGGGCGCGTCCGCGAAGAGGCCGTACTCGTCGACGGCGTTCAACTCGACGCGCTGCTGGTCGCGCTGCCGCAGCAGCGCCCCGGCCTGTACGAAGCGCAGCGGAAGTCCCTCGGACTCGAACCAGAGGTCGGCCGCCCAGTTCGACTCCTCCTCGGTGAGGACGCGTCCGACGGCCCGCTCGAGCAGTTCGAGACCACCGCTGCGGTCGAGTCCGCCGAGGAAGACCTCCTCGAGGAGCGAGTCGGCCGACGGGGCGGGCACGTCGGGTGTCGCGGCGATGACGAAGGCACACTCGGGCGTGGCGTCGAGGAGTTCGTCGAGCGCGCTGCCGCCGATCTCCACGTCGTCGAGGACGACGACCGCGCCGATGCCGTGGACGAATTCGAGCAGTTCGTCCCGATCCGGCCGGTAGAGCGGCGCATTGTGGACGGCGGCGAAGAGGTCGTGGAGCAGGTCGCTCGCCGTGCGCCCGTACCCGCTGAGGCGTACGACACCGTCGGGTGCGAGGTCCGCGCAGTCGTCGGCGACGGCGTCGAGCAGGCTGGTGCGGCCCGAGCCCGCGGGGCCGGTGAGGCGTACGGAGCGCCCGCGCGCCAGGAGGCGGACGAGCCGCTCGCGCTCCTCCTCGCGCTCCAGGAGCGGCAGTCGGGACTGGGCCGGTCCCGGCGGTACGGGCGGGCGGGTGGCGCGGTTCAGTTCGGCGCGCTCGGCGGCGTTGAACTTCGTGGGCCGTGGCGGGCGCTCCCCCGGCGGGCAGACCTCGATCTCACTGCCGTCGACGGGGTTGACGGTGAGCAGGTAGTCGCCCGACACGAGTTGGACGGTGCGGGCGAGTGCGGGTGTGTTCGGGCCCAGGTCGGCCGTGAGCGGGTCGCGCGGCGGGCGCGAGCGGGGCGCCTGGCCGTCGTCGTCATGGCCGTACTCTTCGGGTCCCCGGTTGTTCGGGTCCATGTTCCAAGCCCCCCAAAAGCGTCGTGTGCGGGTGCTGTCGCCGGACTCGCGGCAGACGGGAGTCCGGCGACAGTATCCAGGCCCCTCCCGGCCTTGCTGCACACTGCGCTGTCGCTTCTGGTCCGGTGCCCGCTCGTAGGGTTTCGGGCGGCGGGCAGCCGAACCCTAAACCTTCGCACAGTATCTATGAACGGGCGGGGTGCCGCGCCGTCCGAGACGTCACAGCTTCGTGAGGATTGTGCGTGAGGTGTGTTTGGTACGCCGCTGTGGGCGCGTACGCGGTCACACCCTGGGCAGTGATTCGACCCCGATGCCGCCCTCGATGGCCAGGATCCGGTGCAGTCGGGTGGCCACCAGCAGGCGCTGCATCTGTGGTGGTACGCCGCGCAGCACGAGCCTTCGGCCGCACCGCCCGGCCCGTCGGTGGGCTCCCATGATGACACCGAGGCCGGTGGCGTCCCAGGAGTCCAGTTCGGACAGGTCGAGCACCAGGTCGCCGGCTCCGTCGTCGACGGCCGAGTGCAGGACCGTACGGGCGTCCGCCGCGCTGCGTACGTCGAGGCGGCCCCCGACGACCAGCTCGGCGTGGTCGCCCCTGATGTACATATGCGCTCCCCGAGAGTGCTTCTCGTACTCCGTGTCTGTGGATGTGCAAGGACTGACTGCCTGAGTGGCGGTCAGGTTGCCGTCTGTAAGCGAACCGATACCGAATTCACCCCATGAGGTGACACGCGAGAGGCACGTGCGGTTTCAGTGCTTGTAGAAGCCCTGCCCGCTCTTACGCCCGATGTCACCGGCGTCAACCATCCGGCGCATCAGCTCCGGCGGGGCGAACTTCTCGTCCTGGGTTTCGGTGTAGATGTTGCCGGTGGCGTGCAGGAGGATGTCCACGCCCGTCAGGTCGGCCGTGGCGAGGGGTCCCATGGCATGGCCGAAGCCCAGCTTGCAGGCGAGGTCGATGTCCTCGGCACTCGCCACGCCGGACTCGTACAGCTTCGTCGCCTCGACGACGAGCGCGGAGATGAGGCGGGTGGTCACGAAGCCGGCCACATCACGGTTGACGACGATGCAGGTCTTGCCGACGGATTCGGCGAACTCCCGTGCGGTGGCGAGGGTTTCGTCGCTCGTCTTGTAGCCGCGCACCAGCTCGCACAGCTGCATCATCGGCACCGGCGAGAAGAAGTGCACGCCGACGACCCGCTCCGGGCGCTCGCTGGCCGCCGCGATCTTGGTGATCGGGATCGCGGAGGTGTTGGAGGCGAGCACGGTGTCATCGCGGACGATCTTGTCGAGGGCCCGGAAGATCTCGTGCTTGACCTCGAGCTTCTCGAACACCGCCTCGACGACGATGTCCGCGTCCGCGGCGGCGTCCAGGTCGGTGGTGGCGGAGATACGGGCGAGCGCGGCATCGGCGTCGTGCGCCTCCAGCTTGCCCTTGCTCACGAACTTGTCGTACGAGGCCTTGATGCCGTCGAGGCCGCGGGTCAGCGCCTCGTCGGTGACATCACGCAGAACGACGTCCCAGCCCGCCTGCGCGGACACCTGAGCGATACCGGACCCCATGAGTCCGGCTCCGATGACGGCGAGCTTCCGTGCCACTGTGCGACTCCCCTGACGCGCTGTTTATATCTGTCTCTCGGGCGGACACTAGCGCTCGTGAGGTCCGGTGTGACCGGTAAGTAATGCGCGTCACGTCTCATCTGACGGACGTCACACCGGATGGCTCACCCCTTGTCCCGCACGGCGTAGTTGAGCACCCCCTCACCCAACAGGTCGTCCGTCTCGCGGCCGATGGTGGGCGGACGGCCGGGGCGAAACTACGCTGGAGTCATGGTCAATCTGACGCGCATCTACACCAGGACCGGCGACCAGGGCACCACCGCCCTCGGGGACATGAGCCGGGTCGCCAAGACCGATCTGCGGATCTCGGCGTACGCGGACGCCAACGAGGCGAACGCGGTGATCGGGACGGCGATCGCGCTCGGCGGGCTCGACGAGGAGATCGTCTCGGTCCTCACCCGTGTGCAGAACGACCTCTTCGACGTCGGGGCGGACCTGTCGACGCCGGTGGTCGAGGACCCGAAGTTCCCACCCCTGCGCGTCGAGCAGTTCTACATCGACAAACTGGAGGCGGACTGCGACCGCTTCAACGACGAGCTGGAGAAGCTCCGCTCCTTCATCCTGCCCGGCGGCACACCCGGCGCGGCGCTGCTGCACCAGGCGTGCACGGTCGTACGACGGGCAGAGCGCTCCACGTGGGCGGCTCTCGAGGTCCACGCGGAGGCGATGAACCCCCTGACCGCGACCTACCTCAACCGCCTGTCGGACCTGCTGTTCATCCTGGCCCGCACCGCGAACAAGGAGACGGGCGACGTGCTGTGGGTGCCGGGCGGGGAGCGCTGACCCCGCCCGGCGCCTCTCAGGTACCTCCTGGAGCTCACCGTCCGCGGTGAGCTCCTGCGACCCCGTCAGGGCCTGGTCGCACCCTTCCTCGGCCTGCCGCAGGGTAGCCGTGCGGGAAGCCTCCAAGTCCGGTGTGCCCTGCCCGCACTCCGGCACCTGGGTGCGAAGACGGGGATCGCGGTGGTCACCGTCCCGGCCCGGGGCACCTCCAAACTCTGCCCCGGCTGCCTCAACACCCTCACCCACCACCCGGCCCCCGACCGGCTCGCCGAGCGCGGCTGGAAGTGGGCGCACTGCACGGGCTGCGGGCTGTCCATGGACCGCGATCACGCCGCCGCCCGCCGGATCGTCTCCCGCGGCCTGCTCGCCCAGGCCCACACCACCACCGACCGCACCACCCACGCCCGGACCATCCGCACCACCATCGACGGCACCGTGGCCCTGGTGAGGCGTCCGAAGAAGACCACCCGCCGCCTGCGCCGACAACGCCACACAGAGCACGCCCCGACCCGGCCACGCGGACCGAAGACCACCCCGGGCAAGCAGCGCCCCACCCCCAGCAGGCCGAGGAGCGCCCGGCACCGAGGTGCCCGGCGTGCTGCCCCGGCACAGGCCCCGGGCCACAAGACTTCCCGCCGTATGCCCGATGCGCGTACGGTCCCCGCCACCACCCCCGCCACGGGGGCAGTCCAGCGTCCGGCGGGGCATGACATCCAGGCACCAGCAGCATTCAGGCCGGTGCCAGGTCATGGAGTACCCGCACCCGGCCGGACCGGAGAAGACCTTCTTCGGTCCGGCCGGGTACGGCTCTCACGCAGAACCTGTCGGCGGCGCACCCGCGCCGCCGAGCGGGCCGGCTTCCACCACCTGCACGCCACCGAAGTCCACCCCCTCACCCCGAGGTTCGGACCACCGGACGGCAACCGCACACGGCCACGCCGCGCCCGAAAAGCCTGGAAACCACAGGCACACACAGAGTTCTAGAGACGCTCCGCGACGCCCTTCTCGACATCCAGCGCGGCACGGCGGAGGACAAGCACGGCTGGACGCACCAGCTGGGATGAGCTGTGCGCAGCCGATTCAACTCTCCATGAGAGATCATGAACAGCCGAGATGTTCCGGCTGAGCGAATGAACCGCCCCAGTTGTGGGTCGTTTTCGTGTCGGTCCCGTGCGCCAGGGTTGTGCGGCTACTTGAGTTCAGCGGCAGTGTAGTAGCCGCCCGTGACCAGAATTTCCTCGTAGTTGCTCTTGTCGACAGTCTCCGGCTGCAACAGGTGCGCGGGCACGACCTTCACACCGTTGTTGTAGGAGAATCTGTCGTTGAGCACCGGCCTCCTGTCGTTGAGTATGTCGTCGGCCATGGTCGAGGCCACGTTGGCGAGCTCGCGAAGGTCCTTGTAGACGGTCTGTGACTGCTGGTCCTTGATGATCGACTGCACCGAGGCCAGTTCGGCGTCCTGCCCGGTGACGATCGGTAGGGGCTTGCCGCCGGAGCCGTAGCCGTCTGACTTCAGCGCCGACAGAATGCCGAGGGAGATGCCATCGTACGGCGACAGGACCGCGTCGACCTTCTGGCCGCTGTACGACTGGGTGAGGATGCTGGTCATGCGTCTTTGCGCCGTGGGTCCGTCCCAGCGCAGCGTGGTGACCTGGTCGAGCTGGGTCTGCCCGGACTGGACGACCAGTTGCTTGCTGTCCAGGTACGGCTGCAGGAGGTGCATCGAACCCTCGTAGAAGTACCTGGTGTTGTTGTCGTCGCTTGAGCCGGCGAACAGTTCGATGTTGAAGGGGCCTTTGCCGTCCTCCAGACCGAGCTTTTCGATGATGTAGCGGGCCTGGAGTCGGCCGACCTGCTCGTTGTCGAAGGAGACGTAGTAGTCGACGTTCTTGGTACCGAGGATGAGCCGGTCGTAGGAGATCACCGGGACGTCCGCGTCGGCAGCTTGCTGGAGTACGTCGTTCAGCGACTTGTTGTCGATGGCCGCGATGATCAGTGCATCGACGCCCTGCTTGATCAGGCTCGCGATCTGTGAGGCCTGCTTCTCCGGGTTGTCCTCGCCGTAGACAAGCTTGGTCTTGTAGCCCTTGGCATGCAGATCGTCGATGATGCCCTTGCCGTCGGTGAGCCAGCGCTCGGAAGTCCGGGTCGGCATGGCGACGCCGACAGTGCCCCCCTTGGAGAGACCCTCACCCCCACTGCTCTGGGCGCAGGCGGACAGGATGAGGGCGAGTGAGGCGGATCCGGCGAGGATGGCTCTTCGGCTGTGCATGGTGATCGTTCCTTGTTTTTCTCGTCGTTGAGAGGAGGACGTATCCATTGGAAGGTGGTGAAGGGGTGGACCGGACCTCGAGCAGAGCGGTGCGCCGCTGAGGAGCGGCTCGGCGGCTTCTCGGCCTCACATGTAGCCCCCGAGGTCATCCGGGGTCCTGGTGTACATGCGCTACGGGAAGCGAACCTCCGCCGACATGCACTGAGGTGATGGGTCCTCAGGTTGTCCGCGAGGGTTCCCGAGTCTGTGCTCAGGCGGCGCGCAAGCCCGCAGATTGCCGATCATGGCGCCGATGAGGGCCGGAAGTTGGGTCTCGCCGACTCCGGTGCCCTCCTTACCAGCGTGCACCTGTGTACACGTCTGAGTGTGCTTCGGCATCTCGGCCACGCATGTGCTGATTCCGGGAATGCGCAGGACACTTGCCTCTCGGCCGTTCGAAATCGCGTTACATGATCGGCATGTTGGCGCGAGAATAGAAGGGAGCGTGTCGGGTGTCAACGGGTCGAACGGGAACGGTTTCGGCGAAGAGCCGGGGAGGGCGCGGCCGCCCGGCTCCTTCCGTCCTCGGCGGTCTACGCCGTTGCGACCTGGTCGGTGATCCAGGTGTTGGTGTCTGTCCGGTTGGCGTCGATGGCCGTGGTGCATGGGGCGCAGCCTGCTCTCTGGAGCTGACCGACGAGATCACCGCCGAGCTGACCGTTGTGGCGGGCTTCGACCAGGACCTCGCAGCCGAGGCCACCCGCACCTCCAACCGGATGTGCGGCCTGCTTACCCGGTTCCCCCCTCGCTGGAGCGCGTGCTCGGGCCGCGGCTGGCCCACCAGGCCGTGACCTGGCTGCTGGAACGCTACGACTCCCCGACCGTGCTGCGAAAGGCCGTCTACGCCCAGCGCATCCCGATCGCGGACGACTGCTCCACGCGCTCCGGCGCCAGCGTCGCGGCCCTGCTCCGCTGGTTACCGATCCAGGTCCCGAGCCTGGTGGCCCGCTCCTCCTGGTCCTCGCAGCACGGCCGCTGCGATCTCCCGCACGCGGTCCAGGGTGATCCCCGTGCGCTGTTCGACGGCGAGGGGATGGTCGGTGGGCTCGAGCTCGACGCGGGGGCGCTCACCGACCGGGCGGGTGTGGACATGCGTCTTCAGGTTGAGAGTCGTGGTCGAGTAGACCGGCAGGTCGGTGGTGAGCCAGCCGAAGTACGGCTTCTCAGCCTCACGGATGGGCCTGTCCCAAAGGTCCGCCGCCCGGGAGAAGTTCTCGCGGCTGAGCGAGACCCAGACGCCCCAGGAGAACACGTCGTCGCTGCCGATGACCGGTATCTCGATCAGGCCCTTGACGAAGTAGTGCTGCCCGCGGATCACGCACTGGTCCGACGAGAGCATGCAGTCGTCGGCGCCGGCGAAGGCCGGATCCCACACGGCCGGGGCCTCGGCCGTGTAGTTCATCGGCAGCTCAGGGTGGCGGGCCCCGCAGCACGTGCAGGTGAATCCGGGATCGCTGGTCATGGTGCTGGAGCCTAGTGACGGGCTCCGCTACCACCTCGGGCGGGAGCCCCTGCCGTCCGCTGCCTGGCGGGCCATCTGCTCAGGCGGAGCCGCCCCGGTGCTCCCAGAACCTAACGGCCGACAGTGCTCCAGTCGGCGGGGGCTGGCGGCACCGAGCGGCCTGCGGCGTGATCGTGGAGGCGCCGGGTCAGTTCCGGCAGGTCGGAGGCTGGGAAGCTCACCTGGAGCAGTTGCAGGCGGAACCGCGACGGGAGGTCCTCCTTGAACATGGCCGCGTCCATCGGCTTGATCGTCACGTCCCACGCGTCCGGGGCCGCCCAGTGCGTCATCCGCACGTAGAACGCGTCGCGCGGGCCGGCGTTCGCCACGGCGGAGAGGAAGGCGAGTCCGCTGTCGACCGGGAAGTCGATGAGCATCCAGCCGCGTCGGGACTCCACCCACTCCGCCATGTGCGGCAGCTTCTTTGGCCAGTCCGCGTTGCTCTCCGCGAGGTCCTGACAGCAGGTGAAGGTGTCGAAGCCGCACTCCCAGGCCGCCTGGATCGCGGGTGCGAGTTGTTCGTCGATCTGGGCGTGGCGCTCACCCACCCGGACGAGAACGGTGGGGTGCGTGCCTTCGTAAGATGTCATCGCAGGAGCATAGAAGCGGGGTACGACATTGAGGCAGGCGGCGCCTTTCCGGCCTCCCTGGGGCGCTCACCCGGCCAGTCAGACGCTCACCGACCAACAAGCGTGCTCAGCAGGCACTGTCTGCCAGATGTGGTGAACGGGAAGCGGTGGCACGGCCGGCGCAAGCAGAGCCGTGCACGAGCCCTACAAGGGTTCGCTCCATCCGTGCCTAACCGGGGCTCCTTCCAGCGGCAGGTGGCCGCGGGCACAGTAGTACTCGGACTCCAACCACTGCTCGATCATGAAGAGGGGGCGTGACAGAAGCGCGTCTGCGATCTGCTGGACCCGCAGAAGGAGCCCGAGATCGGTCAGGGCGAGGGAGTGGTCGGGGGTGTACGCCAGGCAGTTGCCGTGCTCGGCAGCGTGATCGAGCAGGTACTGGTGCGCCTGCTCGGGATCACGGCCTGCCAGCGCAAAGCCCGCCAGGAAGACCTGCGGGCCGGTGACGGCATCCAAGGCCACGCATGCCAGTTTGCCCTCGTCGTAGAAAACCTTCACTCCACCGGCGAAGTCTTCCTGCGCATACGGACCACCCACCCGCTTGAGCGGCCCGCAGCCCTGGAGAGCATCCGCGACCACGGCCGGACTCATCCCGAACCGCAGCGGTCCCACACCGAGTGCGGGCAGCAACTCCCAGTGCTGCCGCTCACCGTGCATCCTCACCATCCCCCCTCGTCAGGTCGGCTGATAGCCGTGTAGCCGCCCTTGCCCCGGCAAGGGCCGGCGACCAAAGCGCCAACCAAGCTGCTCAGGCCGACTGAAATGCTCGGTCACAGGGCGTGTGACCGAGCGCGCTACCTGGCTCGTTCGGCCAACTGGCCATCGCGGATGGCGATTTCGGCTACTTTCCGGAGTGCTGCCTGGTACGTCTCGGCGTTGCCCGGTCCCTTCTGCCACGTGCGCATCAGCAGGGCGGTCGCAGGGTTCCTGGCACGATGCCGAGGTGTCGCGCGGCGGAGGCGCCCCGCAGGCCTCGGCCACTTGTCGGGCCGCGAGGGGCGTCGAGCGGTCCGATCAGCCGCTCCGGCCGGACGTCGAACAACCACCCGCCCCCGCCGGGCATCACCGCCAGGAAGTCCGGGGTGTGTCGTGTGCGTACCCCCTCGTGCTCGAAGTCCAGCTCGAACGGCTGGACCAGCCCGTCAACGACCCGGACGAAGTCCAGCGCGAGCAGGAGGCGTTGCTCCTCCAGTGACTCGAAGCCGTGGTGGCGGCCGGTCGACACCATGAACTGCAGCCCCGGCCCGTGCCCCTGCCTCGCCCGCCAGGTGAACCCGCGAACCGGAGACGACGAGCCGACAGGCACCGAGCCGATCTCGCTCACCGGCCAGGCCACTGACCCACCGCCGACCTGCCACGACGTCATCCACCGCCGCTGCCGGCCCTCGGACAGCGCCAGACGGCCCTGTTCCGCCTCGTCACCCGCATGTTCCACGATCAGCATGTCCAGTCCGCATGAGTCGGACCGGACCACCGTCCTGGTCGGAGAAGCCATGCATCCAGAGGAGCAGCCACGGCGCATGCGCCGTGGCGGGATCACCGAAAGTATTCGTAATTGCTCGCCAGCGACGGAGCAGTTCAGTCGTGGCGGGTGACCTTGACCGCAGATACGAGCAGGATCACGGCCAGGGTGGGGATGAGTATCAGCTCTGAAGAACACGATCGAGCGTTGCCCGGCCTGCGGGTCCCCATGTCGGCTTGCCGCCAGGAAGACCCCGGTCTCCGTTCTGGCCCATCAGCATGAGGAACAGGCTTTTCAGAGCAGCCAGCCCGCGGGCGCGCCGGATCGTCGCCTCGTCCGCATGCGCGTACACGGCGAAGAACCGTGAGGCGGCGCCTGCGGGAAGGACCACCCATGCGGCCGCGAGGTCCCACGCCGGATCGCCGGCGAACATGTCACCGAAGTCGATCACACCCGACAGTGTGCCGTCCGAGACGACGACATTCGCGGGATGAAGGTCACCGTGCACCCATACCGGCGGGCCCTCCCACTCGGGGGCCGCAACGGCATCGTCCCAGACGGCCCGGACCTCGTCGGCAATGCCGCCGGGGACAACGGCTTGAAAGAAGTGGTCGAAGCCGTCCGTGCACTTCTTGGGGTGAGCGCCGCGGTCCGAACTGGTCGGCGCCTCGGCGGGCGCCTCTACATGGAGCGCCCTGAGGAAGCCCGCCAGAGTGTCGGCCGCGTGGTCGCCGCGGCTGATCGAGGTGTAGTCCAGTGGCTCGCCGGGAACCCACGTCATGATGGTCCAGGGCTTCGGGAAGCGCGCGGACGGTTCACCGGTCCGCACAGGGTTCGGGACCGGGAGTGGCAGGCGCGGAGCCAGGACGGGCAGCCATCGGCACTCCTTGCGTTGGAGCTCCGGGGCACGTTCTGTACGCGGCATGCGCACGGCCAACTCGTCCCCAAGGCGCCACTGTTGGTTGTCCCATCCGCCCGTTACCTCGTGGATGGCCAGCCCTGCAAGGTCCGGATGCTGCTCCTGCAGCAGGCCGTGGACCAGGTCTGCGGTGATCTGGATCTCGGAGTTGGTCATGCGAAGCACAGTACTGGGGCAGGCGGAGCGGCCCTCGCTCTCCGGAAGATCTAGCCGCTCAACCTTGCCGGTGCTGGCCTGATGCCTCGCAGGCCGCAAGCGTGAGCCGGCCAGCCGCGGCCGTACGGTCTGCCTTGGGGAAGACCGTCTGGGCGGGGGTGGCCCGCGCCCGGCCCGGTAGGCCGGTGTCACAGGCGGCGGCTATGTTGCAGCTCGGTACGTACGCGAGCGGGGAGCGGCAATGGTGGTCGAGGTGGGGTACGCCCAGGCGTGGGACCTGGAGACGCGCGTCCCCTGGCGGCCGATATCCGTGGAGAAGGCCCGTGAGCGGGATGCCGCCGGGCTTCCGTACGTGGTGGTGTACCGGGCGGCGGGCCGGGAGGCTCCGCTGGAGGTCCGGCTGGTCTCCTGGCGGGATCACCATGTCGGGCTGTGGGTCTACGACGCGCAGGGCCGCCGTACCTACGACCTGGACATGCGGTTGCTGGACGACCCGATGCGGCTGCTGCGCCGGTACGCCGTCCGCTGGCACTACACCGGCCCGGAGATGGCGGAATTCGACGAGGCGTGCCCGCGCATCACCGTGGAGCTCTTCCCGGACGGGAGGGGCCGGCGGACGGAGGAGCCCCAGGGCAAGCGCGGAGGCGCCCGCGTCACCGTGCCCAGGGTCCGCGACAACGACCGCTGGACGGACCGGCCTGTGTTCGGCGAGTGGCCGCTGTACTCGGCCCAGTTCCACGGGCTGACAGAGCCGCCGGTCATCGAGATCACCGAGGTGGCCGCGGCAGCCGAGGACGGTAGCGGCCTCGCGCCCGCCACCTGCTGGCGTCCGCCCCGCCCCGCACAGCCCGGACCGATCGGTGAGCTGTTCCGGCCCGGGGTGCGCGTGACCGACGGATACCACCCCGAGATGACGGTCGTGGAGCCACGCCGCATCGGCACCCTGCGCGTCCCCAGCGGGCTGCTCGCCGTCTCCGGCCCGGACATCGACCACGGAGACGGGCCGCACATCACGGTCCCCGTCCCGCCCGGGGAGTACGTACTGGAGGAGGCGCAGGCCAGACACACCTACCACTGCGAGTGGGAGAGGAGCGAGGTCACGCGCACCGACACCATGGCCGTCCGCCTGCTCGTCAGCGAGGCCCCCGCCGTGTCCTGGGAGATGGCGCTCAGGCCCGACGACGACCTCCGGCTGTTCATCGAGAACCAGATCTCCGGTTTCGACACCGACGGCGCCACCGGCTGCTTCGCCGATGCCGGAGCCTGGGAACCCCTCCTCGCGCTCTTCGAGAAAGGGCTGATCCAGGGAGACCTCGACCTGGACCCGGACGTCTACGAGGACATCAGCGACTCCATGTACCTGCTGCGTACCCGGGACCAGGCCTCCGGCGGCGAGCTGGCGGCCTTCGCGACGACAGGGGACGGCACCTATCCCGTCTGGGTCGGCCGTTCCGAGGCCGGCGAAGTGGTCGGGGTCGCAGTGCTGGTGGAGGGGATGCCCGAGCTGCTCCCAGAAGACGGAGCCACCGCCGGTGCCTGACGGGTGACCTGGCAGACGGTCCGCAAAGCACTGGACCTGATCTGGCCCGAGCCGCGCAAGAAGCTGCCCCCCCACGTCCGACCAGGCTGGATCCTTACAAGCCGCTCATCGACGAGATGCTGCGCAGGATCTGGACGCTCCGACGAAGCAGCGGCACACCGCCAAGCGGGTCTTCGACCGGCTGCTGGACGAGTACGCCGCCACGGGGATCTCGTATCAGAGGGTCCGTGGCTATATCTCCACGCGTCGTGTCGCGGTGAGATCCGCCAGGAGGCGGGGCGGGGCCCGTCGGAGGTGTTCGTGATCCGCAAGCCCGGTGCCTTCCCCGGAGCCACCGCCCTCGAACAGGCCCGCTCCGCCGGGAAGTTCACGCCCGTGCATGACGACTGGTGGGACGCGGCCAGGGTGGACGACGGCGACAAGGACGGCACCAAGGCGCTGATCGAGGTCCTGCTGCTGGGCCGCCACATGAACCACGAGCACCTCGTCGCCGGCCTGGCCACGGCCCTGCGGGCCGGCGCCTTCACCGCGGACGCGGTCGCCCTGGAAGCCCGCAAGGCACCGGCGCATGGCCGAAAAGGGCTCTGGGAGTCAACTCGAATGACTCCCACGCCTTGGGGTCCGGTGGTGGGGCGGGGAGCGGTCAAGTCCTTACTGAGGGCGGCAGCTCGCTGACGACTCCGCCAGGGTCGTCGGGCAGAACACGGATTCACCTGCACTCCACAGCATGTAAGCGATATAACACCAAAAGTAGTGATGCGACCAACGGCAGGACGAGAAGATGTGCACTGAATCGCTCCATTGCGCCGGGCTCTTTCGGCTGGCTCACCCGGCAGGGCGCTGATGGGCGGCCGCAGGCCTTGGGGCGAGGCGGCGTTCAGCGTTGGGCTTCTTCCGGTGGTCGTCGACGCCGAGTCTGAGTGGTACTCCAGCCGCCTTCCGGACTCCTACTACCAACCTGAGGTGCTCACCAACCTCGCGCCGGATGCGCAGCTCTACTACTCCTGCCCGGCTTGCGGGCGGCATTGGCGGGTCAACCCCAGCCTGCGTGGCGACCCGCCCGCAGGGTTTGCCTGCCCGTGTGCTCCACGCAATGTGCTCGACCCGATGAGGCTGCGCCCGAGGGTGGTGTTCCTATGCAGGGACTGCAGTGCGGAGTACGCGAACTTCGCCAACCCGTGGGATCGGCCCGGGCGTTGCCCGCGATGCCTCTCCCGCAAGAGCATGTTCTGGTCGGCTAAGTCCGGCCGTCGCATCCCGGACGTGTTCTTCAGCGCCCCTCCTTTGTATGGAGCTTCCAAAGCTATCCACCGGTGGAATGCCGACGCTGCCGCGGATCTGGGTTGGCTTGCGGCGGAGCTGGAGCTGATCCTCGACCTGCCCGAAGCCGAGCGTCACCTCATTCCGACGGCGCTGTTTGCCGCCCGCTTGCGCGCCGTTGCGGGGACTGATCCGGACCGAGTGGCCCTGATGAACTTCGAAGCGACGGCGCTTCGGGAAAGCTACAAGTTGACGACGGACATCACGGCCGGATGGACTGCGCTGCGGCTCTACTTGGATGCGGCTGCGATGGTCCGGGGGAAGCCGTTGGCGGAAGCGCGGATTACTCTCAACGTCGCGCGCGCGGCCTACAGCCTCCTCGCGATCAAGCAACCGCTTGTCCTTGCCGCAACTGAGGAGGGCGAACTGCTGCGCGTCATCGGGCTCAGCGCGGCGGAACGGTCCATCGTTCTGCGCGGTCGGGGGATCGACGACTCGGACGCGGCGGACGCGCCGGCGAGGGTCTGGCATCTGATGGGAGACATCTGCGCCACGGGCTCGAGCCAGGAGACGCTGGTTGAGGCTTCGCAGCACTACGACGAGGCGCTCGCGAGGCCAGGCTTGCCCGTCGCTATCCGAGAGTCAATCGTCGCGAGCCAGAAGCGGGTCAAAGCGCAGCTGGCTCGATCGTGCGGCACGGATGGCGTCTGATGCCGAGTCAACGACAGGTCACTTCGCTCTTCTGGGCCCAAATGGACAGGGCCCAGGCGCACCTGTCCGCGCAGCGTTGGGATGCCGCGATCGCTGTTCTGGAGCCGACGCTGGGGGAGATCGCGACGAACCGAGTGCATTTCCGCGCCATTCGGCTATCCATTCAGCACCGGCAGGCTGCTCAAGCACTGGCCGTGGCGTACGCCTGCACTGGACGGTACGACGACGCGTGGCGCGCGCTGGAGGAACTGCCAGGCCACGACCTGCTGGGCAACCCGCCGCCCATGGTGCGTCACCAGGACGCCGAGTTCGAAGGGGCAGGCATCCTGACGTCGCTGATTGCACGAGTGCTCGGTGAGGTCGGCGCCGATCCGGTCAGCGCTGGGGAGCCGGAGCCGGAGCCGGACCGGGCGCTTCACGATGGCGGGGCCGGGACTGGCCTGCTGCAGATTCTGAGTCACGGCACCACGATGGTGCTGCTGCTGCGAGCACTTGGCGAGGACGGCACGGTAACCACCAGCGGGGTGCGGCGTGAGGTCGAAACTGACGAGATCACTGATGCGTTCGCGACGTTCAGGGGCACCACATCCACCGATGCATTGAACTACCTGAAGTCATGGGATTCGGGGGTGGTTGAGACAGCTGCCGCGCGAGCGCGCATGTCTGCGGCCTTTGCCCAGGTGGCACCGTTTTTGCTGGAGCCCTTGCAGATCCTGCTAGGAGGGCGGCGTTTGCGCTCTCTTGGGATCTGCGACGACGGCGGGCTCAATCACTTCCCCTTCGAAGCGCTGCCGTGGCCGGACCCGGCGGCACCAGGGCAGGTGCTGGGTGACCGGTACGACGTGTGCTTCCTGCCCTCGGCGGCGAGCGGGCTGCCCCACCGGGCCTGGCAGCGCAGGGAGAGGCCGCGGGTGTTGTTCATTGCATACGACGGAGCTGATCTGAACACGGAGCGGGACGTCGCGCGAATGCGCGAGTTTACCGGGCTGGACGTGACCGTCATGCACACTGCCGATTGCGCCAAACGGGAGATCCTCACCGAGCTATCGAAAGACTACGCTGTAGTGCATTTTGCCTGCCATGGCCGGTTCGACATCTTCCAGCCGAGCAGATCCGTCCTGCTGCTCAGCAAAAAGGCCTTGGATGTCCGGCACTTTGATGACCAGGGCAGGTTGGAGGTAGAGCCGGGCGACCAGCGGTACCAGTTGAGCAGCGAGGACCTCTACGGGATTCACGTGCGGGGAGCCCCGATGGTGAGCTTGTTCGCCTGCTCGTCGGCCGCATCGAGGCCACCGGTGAGCTTCGGGTTCGCCGGGTTGCCTGGTGCGTTCCTTCGGGCTGGCGCCTCGGCTGTTATCGGCAGCCGTTGGAGCGCCTCCAACGATCTCTGCTTCACCCTGCTGTCCACTATGTATTCGGCCATCAACGACGGCATGCTGCCTGGGGCGGCATTCTTCGCAGCGAGGCGAGCACTGCCGTTGATGCCGGAACGCACCGTGTTTCACCAAGGATTGTTCTGCTACATCGGCGCTCCAGTTGAGGAGACCCTGTGATGCCACCCACCCTCGTCGAAGCGCACATCTACGGGGCGGATGAGGAGATCGCCGATCTTTTCACTACCGAGCTGCCTGGCGTCCAGGTAACCCCGGCGCCGGGCGTACGGAGCATCGGCGCTCAGGTGCTGGAGCTGTCGGGTAACGCGGCCAGCATTGTCGCGGTGCTGCTCGCCATCAAGGCGACACTCTGGCCGCCGAGGCCCCCGGTGCCTCCGCGCTCGGTCACCATCGTCCTGCGGAATCTGGCGGGGGAGTCGATTGAGCTGCAGGACGCATCCGAGGAGGAACTGCGGGCAGCAATCGATCCGCCGCCCGAGACCACAGAGTGATCCGCCAGGCACCGTAGCGGGCCCAGTCGCGACCAGAGCTCGAGTATGCCAGCGTTGTCGGGCCGCCGCGCCACCCGCCGGTGGAGCGGCGGGCTCGGTTCCGGAAATGTGTGGTGGCGGCCCACGCCCGGCAGGCCCGGAAGAACGCCAGCACCACGGCGAGCGTCAATGGCGCTGTACCGGGGCAGCCCCTAAGCACACTCCAGCTCGATGTTCCTAGTACTCCAGTTGTAGATCATGATCTTGCCGGTGGGGCGGGGCTGCGGCCATGGGCACGGAGCGAAATCGGATCGCGTGACGCGGTCGGGGGCTGGCACGCTGCCTCCCATGGATCATCCGGAAGTACTGCTCATCGGTGGGCGTGCCGGTGTCGGCAAGACGACGGTGGGGTGGGAGGTTTCGGCGCGACTGCGCGCCGCGGCGGTCTCGCACGCGATCGTCGAGGGTGACTTCATGGGCCAGGTGCATCCGGCCCCGGAGGGAGATCCTCACCGCTCGGAGATCACTGAGAGCAATCTGACGGCCGTCTGGGCGAATTTCGCCCGGCTCGGCTACCGCCGCCTGGTCTATACGAACACCGTGAGTGTGCTGCCCGAGGCGACGGGCATGTTCGAGCGCGCCATGGGGGCGGGCGTGCGGATCGTACGGGTGCTGCTCACTGCCTCCGATGTCACCACCGGCGAGCGTCTGGCAGGCCGGGAACTCGGCTCGGAGCTGGAGCAGGAGCTGAAGGGCAGCGCCCGCAAGGCGCGGCTCCTGGATGAGCGGGCACCCGCGGACACGGTGCGGGTGGCGACCGACGGGCGGCCTGTCGTGGACATCGCGCGTGAAGTGGTGGCCGCCACCGGCTGGATCGGGCGGCACTCCACCGGGCGATCCTGATCTTGCTGGTCGGGGCCGGTCCGGAAACGGGCGTGGCCACCGGTGATCATCAGTGTGTGAAGACAGAAGATCAGTCGGTGGTTGCAGGTCACAGCATAGATCCCGCCCGGTGGCAGGAAACGTTCGAGGTCCTGATGGGCGAAGCGGGCGACCTCTGTGGCTCTCTGTCTCTTGGCGCCGCTTGTGGGAGCGGCCCTCACCGGCCAGGTCGCCTGGCGCCGGGCGGTTCGCTCCCGCCTTCCTCCGAGGAGCGGCCGCGGACGGTCGCGCGGAAGGCAAGGGGAGACTGGTCGGTGCGCTGGTGGAAGAACTTGCTGAAGTTGGTGGCGCTGGTGAAGCCCAGTTGAGCCGCGACACGGGAGGCCGGCTGGTCGCCGTGCGCAAGAAGGCGTTTGGCTTCCAGGATCACCCGCCGGTCGATGAATTCCTTCGCCCCCACTCCGGCTCCGGCCAGGGTGGCCCGGGAGAGGGTGCGGGGCGAGTAGCCCAGAGCCTGGGCGTAGTCCTCCAGGCGGCGTGTGCGGGTGAAGTCGCGTTCGACCGCGTCACGGAAGTGGAGGAATGTCTCCCCGGGGTCCGGGGCCGGACTGCCAGCGGGCGCGGTGCGCTGCGAAAGGCGCAGCACGAGGACCGCCAGCAGGTGACGCAGCACCACCACATGCGATTCCAGGGAGATGCCACGCAGCGCCTGGAACTCCAGCGCAAGATGGTTCAAGGCCATCTCCAGTGCGTGACGGTCCTCGGGGCCGGGAACATGGAGCACGCGGGCGTACGGGTCGTCCATCCGCGCCGCGGCCACGGTGGCCGGATCCAGGAAGTCGCCCTCGAAGAGGACCAGGGTGCCCTCGGCCTCGTGGAGATCACCCCATTGCTGCACCTGACCGGGCCGGATCCACAGCCAGGAGCCCGGCTCGAGGGCGTAGCCGGTGAAGTCCACCGTGTGCCACAAGGAGCCGCTGGTGAGGGCGATCAGGTGGTGGAACGTCGGCCGCTGTGGCGCCCGTAGCCCTGCCCTGCCCATGCGGA
Source organism: Streptomyces sp. NPDC048275 (assembly GCF_040652275.1). Taxonomy (NCBI): domain Bacteria; kingdom Bacillati; phylum Actinomycetota; class Actinomycetes; order Kitasatosporales; family Streptomycetaceae; genus Streptomyces; species Streptomyces sp. NPDC048275. The sequence continues at coordinate 36,284 of NZ_JBEZLR010000064.1, read as the reverse complement.
CGGCGGCCCGCTCCCGCAGTTTCGCCAGGGACATGATTTCGACGCCGGCCGGTGTGCCGACCGCGGGAGCAAAGCCGATGTCCGCGATCTCGCGCGGTTTACTCTGTCGTTTTCTCACCGTCACCAGTCGTCACGTCACGCAAGAAATCTGGCTGATGCCAGCGTAACCAAGAGGAGCCGTCACCTACCCATCACCCCAGGTGTCGGATTTTTACCATGAGCAGTCCGCCTCCTACCTCGTTCGTCTCCGAGGACGCCAATAGGTTGAATCTCGAAGCTTTCATTTTCAAGCGTAGGAGGTAGTTGTGACTTCGCCCGTCGTGTCCATCGCCTATCACTCCGGCTACGGCCACACCGCCGTCATCGCCGAGGCTGTCCAGCGTGGCGCCAAGGAGGCCGGCGCCGTCGTGAACCTGATCGCCGTCGGTGAGATCACCGACGCCCAGTGGAGTCAGCTGGACGCCTCGGATGCGATCATCTTTGGTTCCCCCACCTATATGGGAACCGCTGCCACCGCTTTCCACGGTTTCGCGGAGGCCAGCTCCAAGCGTTGGTTCGGGCAGGCTTGGAAGGACAAGCTGGCGGCCGGATTCACCAACTCGGCTTCCAAGGCGGGCGACAAGCAGTCGACCCTCCAGTACTTCGCGACGCTGGCGGCGCAGCACGGCATGCACTGGATCGCGCTCGGCCTGCAGGGTGGCTGGAACTCGTCCCAGGGGAGCGAGAACGATCTCAACCGGCTGGGCTTCTTCCTGGGTGCCGCCGCTCAGTCCAACTCGGATCAGGGGGTCGAAGGGGTGACGGCCAGCGACATCGCCACCGCCGAGGCGCTGGGGGGTCGTGTCGCGGATGCCGCCGCCACGTGGGTGGCCGGCCGCACCGCACGCGCCGCCTGATCGCGGGCCCTTCGCTCCGGCCAGGGGGTTCCCGTACGGCGCCGGGGGCACGCGGCAGATCCTTGGCTGGGCTGCCGACCATGCGAGCCGACGGGGTCTCCACAGGAGGAGACCCCGTCGAGTTTCGTGTGCGTGGTGGGCTGCGCGACGCATACGCACCCAGCGGCATCGGGATCGACCTGGTGACGGCGTCGCCGTCATCGACACGGCGACCGACACGGACGCCACGGGCAGGGTGGCGGAAGAGACAGTGTGCACGATCCTGGTCGACAACGACTTCTCCGACCTGGACCACTACCTGGCGGGCGAGTCCTGCATCCGGCACAACCCCCGCTTCGCCGACGGCATCAGCGGACTGGCAGCCGCACTGGGGAGTTGGCGAAGGCCAGCCAGTCCCTCAAGTACTCCGCCGTGCTGGACGTCGTCAAGTACTCCGCCGTACTGGACGTCGTCGCCGAAGGGAACTTCGCCTACGTCCGTTCGGTGGGCGTCTTCGCCGACGCCGACTTCGTGTGACGACCTGTGTCCCCGTACTCGTGTGAGTGGCCCTGGCAAGATTTCCGTGAAGCGGGGATGTGCCACCGTGCGCCGGTGACGCTCCGTCACGGGTGGCGGCACTGTCGGCGAGTGTGATGACCTCGTACGGATCGTGTCTCCGCACCTGGATGCGGTGCGGGTGGAACGAGTGTTGGTGACGGGGGGGGCGTGGTCCGTATCGCGGCCTGCACTCACGAGTTGACGGTGGCGTGTCTGGACTGCGGTCGCGGCTCTGCGCGGGTGCACAGCCGCTATTGCCGCACGCTGGCCGATGTCGCTGTGGGCGGCCGCCCGGTGGTGATCGGGCTGTCGGTGCGGCGGTTGTTCTGTGACAGTCGGGGCTGTGCTCGTCGGACGTTTGCCGAGCAGGTCCAGGGGCTGACAGTGCGCTATCAGCGCCGCAGCCCGCTGTTGCAGCACCTGGTGGAGATGGCCAGGGTGCTTCTCGCTGGCCGGGGCGGTGCCCGGCTGCTGCAGATCCTGAGGGTGCCGCTGTCGCGGACCAGCGTGCTGTTCCACTTGATGCGCTTGCCGCTTTCGCCGGCAGCGACCCCGCGGGTGCTGGGCGTGGACGACTTCGCGCCCTACGCAGACATCTACGGCACCCTGCTGGTGGATGTCGACACCTGGCTGCCTATCGAGCAACGCCGAGCAGTTGGCTGCCTGGCTGCGCACGCACCCCGGTGTTGAGGTTGTCTGCCGGGACGGCTCGCTGGTCTACCGCCAGGGCATCGCTGAAGGCGCCCCGGACGCGGTACAGGTCAGCGACCGCTTTCATCTGTGGCAGGGGCTGTCAAAGCGTGTCGGCGATGTTGCCGCCGCCCACCGAGAATGCTTGTCCGCTGCGGTCCCCGAGCCCGCAGCGGCGCCGCCGACGACGAGCCCGGCGGGACTGTCCGACGAGGCCGATACTCCCGCCCGCCGACACGCGAAGCGGCTGTTCGAGGTGATGCACGCGGTGACCGGCGAGGGAGTAGAGCATCGGCCGGCCTTTCAAGGGCAGGTGACGACCTGGCCGGCCCAGGAGAGGCCGCCGCCGAAGGTGAAAAGCAGCATCGGGGCGCCGGAGGGTGCTTCGCCGCGTTCGACGAGCTTGGACAGCGCGATCGGGACGGAGGCGGCGGATGTGTTGCCGGAGTCGACGACGTCCCGGGCAATGACGACGTCATCCCTCAGGTCGAGGCGTCGGGTCAGTGCCTCGATGATCCGCAGATTGGCCTGGTGGGTGACTACTGCGGCGAGGTCGGTGGTGGCGATGCCGGCCCGGTGGCAGGCGTTCTCGGCGATGGCAGGCAGCTCGGTAGTGGCCCAGCGGAAGACCGTCTGGCCCTCCTGCGCGAACTTCGGCTGCCAGGCGTGCTGCAGTCGCACCGCGTCCCCGCGGGTCGGGTCGGAGCCCCAGACGACGGGGCCTATGCCCTCGTGGTCCGTCTCCGTCGCACTGATCAGGGCGGCGCCTGCGCCGTCGCCAAGGAGGACGCAGGTGCTGCGGTCGCTCCAGTCGGTGACGTCGGACATCTTCTCGGCGCCGATGACGAGCGCGTGCCGGGCCGCTCCCGCCTTGAGTGAGTGATCCGCGCAGGCCAGGGCGGTGGTAAAGCCGGCGCAGCCATTGTTCAGATCGAAGCAGACTGCGGCCGGGATTCCCAGGCGAGCGGCGACCTGGGCGGCGATGGAGGGGCAGCGGTCGATGGCGGTGCAGGTCGCGACGGTGACCAGGCCGATCTCCGCTGGTGCAAGGCCGGATGCGGCCAGGGCCTTCGCCGCGGCGGCTGCGGCCATGTCGGTGACGGACTCGTCCTCGTCCGCGATCCTGCGGGTGGCGATCCCGGTGCGCTGGCGGATCCAGGCGAGGTCCGCATTGGTCAGCACACGGGACGGCTGATAGTGCCCAAGGGCGGCGATACGAGTTCCGGGCATGACGATCTCCCTCGGTTGGGCTGCGCGGCGGGACGGGCGGGGTGTCCCGCCGGAATATAGCAACCGATCGGTCGGAAGCTAAAGAGGTGGTGAGCGGCTACCATGCCATGTCATGAGTCCTCGCAACTCCGTCCTTGAGGCCGGCCGCACCCGTCAGCGCATCGTCGACCGTGGTCTGACTCTCGCGTCCGTGGACGGCCTGGAGGGGCTGACTATCGGCCGACTGGCAACCGGGCTGGGGATGAGTAAAGCCGGCGTGCTCGGCCACTTCGGCACGAAGGAGAGCCTGCAACTCGCCGTCGTCGACGCCGCGGCGGAGATGTTCGCCCGCGAGGTGCCGCAGCGAGCCCGGGGCGTACTGCCGGGACTGGCGCATCTGCGCGCGCTGTGTGAGGCGTGGGTGTCGTATCTGGAGCGGCAGCTGCTGCCCGGCGGCTGCTTCTTCACCGCAGCGGCGGCGGAGTTCGACGGCCGCGGCGGACCGGTGCGCGATGCCCTCGCCGGCCTGGACTCACTCTGGCGCCGCAACCTGAGTATCCACATCCGTCGCGCCATCAACGTTGGCGACCTGCCGCCGGAGACCGACCCCGACCAACTGGTGTATGAGCTGGTCGGGATCATGCTGGCTCTCAACCACTCCCTGCAGCTCCATCGCGACAAGCAAGCATCTGGACGCGCCCGCTGTGCAGTGCAACGGCTTCTGGAAGCCCACTGACGAAACGTCACGTGCCTACGCCTCAGTCGCTGGGCGTAAAGGTCTTTGGCCACCGGCGCGATCCACGGGTGCGCCCCATTACCCAGGGACTGCCTCCCGCCTATGCCACGCGCCTCTTCGACGCACACACCGCTGGGGCTACCCGAGCAACAGCTCATGGACATCGTGGCCGAAGGCCTCCAGGAGATCTGCTTCAAGGATCGCGGATGCAGCGCACACGGTCTGCTGGTCGGGCTCACCGACATCGACTACCTGGACGTCGACTACTGACAATGCAGCCAAGCCGGAAGACACCCCCTAACCGACTGAACTGCGGAATGCCCGCCGGTACGCCTGCGGGCTCGTCCCGACGACCCTGCGGAACCGCTCCCGGAACGCCGTCGGCGAGCCGAAGCCGGCCTGGGCGGCGATGCGCTCGACGGGGTGGCCGGTGGTCTCCAGGAGGTGCTGGGCGAGAATGTTCCCGCCCGCAGCCCGCCGCGTTATCGAGGCGCCGGACGACGTCCGGGCCGCCGAGACCCTTCAGTTGCTGCACCGGATCTGCAAGGTGTACGCCGTCGTGGGCGTCGTCGTCCCCGCGTCCGGGTTCGCCACGGCCGGCAACATGCACGTGCTCGGCAGTGCCTGGCTGATCACGTCGATCGCACTCACCGCGCTCGCAGCCCTCGTGCTCATCGCGCTGGTGCTGCCCCGGCAGAGTGCGCTGGTGGAGGGCGGCACGGGTGGTGCCACGCGGCAGGCCACCGTCCAACTGGCCATGCTCACCGGGGTGTTCAATCTGCTGTGGGCCGCCGTGACGGTTCTGATGATCGTGCGGCCGGGGTCGACGACCGGCGCCTGAGCGCCTTCGCGGGTTTCTGTTATCGCGGGGCGTGCCGGTTCGTCTCCGGGGTAGGCACACGGCTCGACAGATCAGCCGCCGAAGCATGCTGAAGGCCTCGGGAGTGGCGGTGGGGGCCGCCGCCGGGATCGCCGCGGCGGGCGGCCCCGCGACCGCCGTCTGAGCCGAGGCCTTCTCCCATCCCGGCCTGCTGCACACCCGTACCGATCTCGACCGCATGGCCGCCAAGGTGAAGGCGGCGCCGCGCCCTACACGGCTGGGGTGCGCCAGGCTGACCGCCAACCGGCACGCGCAGAGAACGAGCAAAAGCGACGCTCCACGGCTCATCGGGTGGAGAGGAGTTGCTCGGCCCAGATGGTCTTGCCGGTGGAGGTGTAGCGGGTGCCCCAGCGCTCGGTCAGCTGAGCGACGAGGAGCAGGCCGCGGCCGCCCTCGTCGAAGACGCGGGCGCGCCGAAGGTGAGGGCTGGTGGCGCTTGTGTCGGAGACCTCGCAGATGAGGCTCCGATCGCGGATCAGCCGCAGCTTTATGGGGGGTCGGCCGTATCGGATGGCGTTGGTGATCAGTTCACTGACGACGAGTTCTGTCACGAAGACCTCCTCCTCCAAACCCCAGTCGGCGAGGCATTCGCAGGCCCGCTTGCGCGTCTCGGGGACGACGGCGGGATCGCTGTCGAGGTCCCAGGAGACCACCTGGTTCTGGTCGAAGACTCTGGTGCGGGCGAGGACGAGGGCAATATCGTCGGCGTACGGTCCCGGGCCAGTGTTCAGAACGCTGTCAGCCAGCGCGTCGAGGGACGAAGCAGGCTGGGTGAGAGCACGGCGCAGGTCGGAGACGGCCTGCTCGACGTCGCGGCCGCGAGTGTCGAGGAGCCCGTCGGTGAAGAGGGCGAGAAGACTGCCTTCGGGCAAGGTGAGCTCGGTCGCCTCGAACGGCAGACTGCCCAGGCCCAGCGGCGGGCCGGGAGGCAGGTCGATGACGCTGCTGGTGCCATCCGGGTGGACCAGCACAGGGGCCGGGTGACCCGCCCGGGCCAGAGAACAGGTGCCCGAGACTGGGTCGTAGACGGCGTACACACAGGTGGCGCCGATTTCGCCAGGGATCTCACCGGTGGCGCCCGCCTCTCCGCTCTGCTCGCCCTCGTCGTGGGTGACTATGTCGTCGAGGTGGGTGAGGAGTTCGTCCGGCGGAAGGTCGATGTCGGCAAGGGTGCGTACGGCCGTGCGCAGCCGGCCCATGGTCGCCGCGGCGTTGATCCCATGGCCGACGACGTCACCGATGACAAGGCCGACCCGCGCCCCGGGCAGGGGGATCACATCGAACCAGTCTCCGCCCGCTTCCGTCCCGTCACCGGCCGGCACATAGCGGACAGCGGTCTCGATGGCCGGATGCATGGTCGGCCCGTGCGGCAGCAGGTTTCGCTGCAGTGCCAGCGAGATGCCGCGCTCGCGCGTGAATCGTCGGGCGTTGTCCAGGCAGAGCGCGGCCCGGGCGACCAGGTTCTCCGTGACGGTCAGATCGTCGCGGCCGAAAGGCTCGCGGGACGCTGTCCGGACGAACAGGGCTGCGCCGAGGGGGAGGACACCCGGAGCACGGATGGGTACGGCAATCACGGAGCGTGTTCCGAATGCGTCGGCGAGCGCGGCGGGGGCGGGGTCCTCGGCCAGCCAGCGGACGATCTCAGGAGCTTCGGCGTTGTACATGACAGCCCGATCGTCGGCCAGGCACTGGGCGATCGGTGACGACTGCGGAGGGGTGTGTGACTCTCCGGGGTTCGGCAGACCAGCGAACAGCGAATGCTCGAACGCCGATCGATGCGCTGCCCGACGCAGTGCGTCGGGACCGGGAAGAGACGGCGAGGGCATCTTGCCCTCAAATGCCGGATTCAGAACGTCGATGCTGACGAAGTCAGCGAAACGGGGAACAGCGACCTCGGTGATCTCCTGGGCGGTTCGCATGATGTCCAGGCTGGTTCCGATATGGGACCTGGCCTCGCTCAGAAGGGCGAGTCGCTCCCGAGAGTCGTACTGCTGGGAGTAGTCGGACACCGCGAAGCCCACGGCGCGCACCTGGCCTGCCGAGTCCTTGAGCGGAAAGATGTCGACCGCCCAGGCGTGTGCCTTGGCATCGCCCGGGAGCTTGACGAGGTGTTCGAGGGTCTCCGCCTTTCCGGTCTCCGTCACTCTGAGGATGCCCCGCTCCGCCTCCTCGAACGCGGGGCCGCACAGGAATTCGGTCTGGCGTAGGCCATGAGCTTCGTGCTCTGTCAATCCGGTCATCTGTTGTATCGCTTCGTTCTTGCGCAGCACTCGTGCCTCAAGGTCGAAGATCGCGAGGGCGAGAGGCTGCTGCTCGAACATCCACCCGGTGAGCGCGCTGTCCGGGCATGCGCCCGTCATTGTTCCGTGTGCGATCGTCAGCAAAAAGCCGGCGTTGCGCTCGGCGTCCAGCAGCGGGGACAGACGAATCTGCGTCTTCAGGAGATGGCCGTCCCGGTGCCGTGGTGTGCCATCGGAGGCGAGGAGTGCGGTGACAGGCTTCCCGGCCGCCTCGGCGGGGGTGTATCCGAACACGGCTTCCGCGTCGCTGCTCCAATAGGCGATGTTGCCGTCACGGTCTGTCACGGCGATACCGGTGTTTCCGCTCAGCGGGGGCGTGGGTCGGCCTGTCTGCTGACCCCATTGGTTCATGGTATGTACCTGACCCTCCTGCGCAGGTGCAGGACATGCATCCACGATGATCCCCTCGCGGCGAGATGACAAGGTGGGCGATCTGCGTCCTTGCGACCTGTGGCCGACGCCTGGCCCTCTCGGTAGGCGGCCCGGCCGATCGACCTTGGACGGCCGGGCGCCGACCGGAGCCTCCGATTGCGCGGTCTGCGGTTCGGGTGGTGGTCGCAGCCGTCTGACGCCTTCTGCGCAGACAGGCCCCCGCGACGCACGGCCAGGAGGAGTGGCTCTCGTGGGCATCGCCGTCATGGCTCCGAGCGGGCCGTTGGTGGGTTTCCGCTGAGGGCGTCGTCCGTCACCAGCACCCGCGTGGCGGCCACCTTGTCTCACCGACCGAAGCCGTATCCGGCACTGAAGGGGATCTTCAGGACGTTCAGCGGATCTTCAGCGGCCGGGAGCAAGAGTTGCCCTCGTACTCGATCCCGGGGGGACCGGGGCCGGAACGAGACCGGCACCTCTGTGTTCCTCCCGCTCACGAAGGAGCTGATCAGATGAACGCGCCATGGAGTGGCATCTCGCGCCGTCAGGGCATCGTGATGGCCGGCGTGGTGACCGCACTGCTCGCCTCGGGCGGGGTTGCCGCGGCAGCGGCCTCGGCCGATGGCGGCACCGCCAAGCACGACGGCGTCACGGTCTCCGAGGCGCCCGGCAACCCGCACCCGCAGCACGTCAAGCCGGGCACCGCCGAGGAGCTGGGTGACGTCACGGTCGGCGAGGGCGGCCCCGTCACGGAGGAGGAGCCCTCCGTCGTCGAGGTGCCCGGCGCGAAGCCGGACAAGTGGGAGCCTGCCGAGGCCACTCCGGTGGAGGGCGCCCCCGTCGTCGTCGGCGACGAAGGCAACACGGACACCCCGGACACGGTGACCAAGCCGGGGCACTAGCCAGAAGGCACAGGCACCCGCAGGATGCCGAGCCACCTTCGGACCGCCCGGCCGACACTCCCCGGCCGGGCGTTCTGCGTTCCAGGTGGCCGGCTCCGCTTCCGTCTTCGCCCTCGAACTGTCGCAGAGCCTGCGTGTTGTCGACCCCCGAGCGGGAGGTCGTAGTGATCAGGCCGGGCCCGGACTACGTGCCACACGTGATTCCAAGAGCCGGTGGTGCAGGGACGCTGGTGACCGCGTGTCTCGTCGCCCGCGTCTCCAGGGGTCGTCGATCGTCCCCGCCTCCTTGGAGAGAGTTGCGGCATGACCGGCAACCCGGTCACCGGAAACGCTCCGCCGCACCCCGTACGCCCACCAGCCGCGTACGGCCCACGCGGCGACTCAGGGACGCACCTGCGGCGGGTGCGTGCCGCCCACCACGGACAGGTCCTCGAACCGGATCTCCTCCCCGCATGCGGCGCAGTCCGCCCGGGTGTGCAGGACGGCACCGCATCGGTGCTGGAACTCCGCTGTGGCCATGCCGTCCCGGCAGTACGTGTCGCCCCATTCCTTCAGGGCGGCGAGCACGGGGAGCAGAGCCCGGCCTGCCTCCGTGAGGACGTATTCATCGCGCGGTGGATGCTCGCTGTAGCGCCGTCGCTCCACGACGCCGGCTGCCTCCAGCCGACGCAGGCGCGCGGACAGCAGTGTTCGCGAGAGCCCGACCGCGTCGGCGATCTCGGAGAAACGCCGGTTGCCGTACAGCAACTCGCGCACGATCGGCAGCGAATGACGTTCACCGACGACGGCCACCGCGTCGGTCACGGAACAGACACGAGGTGTCGGTGCAGATCTAGTACTCACTGTGCTAGATTAGCCTCAACAAGTGAGTACAGATTTTGTACCTACTTCTCCGGGGCGGTCCCACCCTTCAGGGGTCCGGCGAGACCACTCGGCAGCCACATTCCCGATCACGGAACGGCAGACGGTTAACGCCATGAGCAACGAAGCCAACAAGCGGGTCGTCCTCGCGGCCATCGACGACACCACGGGGCGCACGAACCAGGTGCACCGGGTGCTGGCCCAAGGCGACTTCGTCGTGACACACGCCACGACCACCCTCCCCGACGGCGGCCGGGCCGCCGCCTTCGATCTCTGGCAGATCGAGGACGGCCGGATCGCCGGCCACTGGGGTGACCGGGAGCCGATCGTGCAGCAGACGGCCAACGGCCACACCCAGGTCGACGGCACCGTCGTCATCGACGCGGCAGCCGACACGGAAGCCACGCGCAAGGTGGCGGAAGAGACGGTGCGCACGATTCTGGTGGACAACGACTTCTCCGACCTGGACCACTACCTCGCGGGCGAGTCCTATGTCCAGCACAATCCCCGCTTCGCCGACGGCATCAGCGGACTGGCGGCCGCGCTAGGTGAACTGGCGAAGTCGGGCCACTCCCTCAAGTACTCCGACGTACTCCACGTCGTAGCCGAGGGAAACTTCGCCTACGTCCGTTCGGTGGGCGTCTTCGCGGGCACCGACTTCGTTTTCCACGACCTGTTCCGGGTGGCGGAAGGGCGCGCCGTCGAGCACTGGGACGTCATGGTCCCGCGGTGAGAGAGTCCCGTTCTGCCGAGTTGCGAACCGGAAATCATCGTACGAAAAAGGACGTGGAAGAAATGGTCTCCCAGACCGAGTTGGCGTACGACGTCTTCATTTCCGATCCGATCCCCACAAGCGTCACGGATCCCATTCCGAACGGAGACCTGTTTTCCTGGTCGCCGATGTCGACGACGCTGATCTACGGGCAAGAGAACGCGGTGCTGGTCGATCCCCCGCTGACGATCGAGCAGGCACAGCGAGTGGGTGACTGGGTCGAGCAGTCGGGCAAGAACCTGGAGCACATCTACATCACGCACGGCCACGGTGATCACTGGTTCGCCGCCGGCCCTCTGGTCGAACGCTTCCCCGGCGCCGTGGTCCTCGCCGGCGAGGACAGCATCCGTCTCATGCGGAAGCAGGGCTCGGCGGAGTTCAGGAAGGAGATGTGGGACGAGCTGTTCCCTGGTCAGATCCCCCCGACCCCCGTGCTCGCACAGCCCGTACCGCCGGAAGGTTTCCTCCTGGAGGGCAACGTCCTGCGCTCCGTCGAAGTCGGCCACAGCGACACCGACGGCACCACCGTTCTCCACGTTCCCTCGATCGGGCTCGTCGTGGCCGGTGATGTCGTCTACAACGGCGTGCACTCGTACCTCTCCGAATCCGCGGGCGGCGGGCGCGAGCAGTGGCTGAACGCTCTCGACACGGTCGAGAGCCTCGCACCGCGCCACGTCGTCAGCGGACACAAGAACAAGGAACTTCCGGACAGCCCGGCCACCATCGAGGAAACCCGGCAGTACATCCGCGACGCGGACCGGCTCCTGAAGGAGACATCGAGCCGGATCGAGTTCTTCGAGGCCATGTGCGCCCTTCATCCCGAACGCCTCAACCCGGCGGTCGTGTGGCTCACGGCCAACGCGCTCATGGACAAGCAGGGATGAGCCTCAGCGATCCGGGCGGGACCGGGTTCGGGGCCGGCGAGCCCCCGAGGCACGGTCCTCCGCCCCGCCGAACGGGGGCCCCGTCCGTCGGGGCGCCCCCGGGGAGACTCAGCCGAGTCCGTCCGCGCCGACCTGGACGGCCGACTCGTCCAGCAGGGCGTCGGAGACGGGAAGCGGCCGCCCGTCGAGGCCGAGGACCGGGGTCGCCTTTTTGTACCAGGACTCGATCACCGCGTTGCCCCAGAAATCACGGCGGCGGTCGTCGCGCACGTTCCAGCGGTACGTCTCGTGGTCCGGGTCACCGGTGTAGTAGTCGGAGGTGTAGATCTCGACCCGGTGACCGTCCGGGTCGCGCAGGTAGAGGTAGAAGGCATTGGAAACCCCGTGCCGACCGGGACCGCGCTCGATGTGGTGCTCCTTGTGCAGCGCGCCGAAGATGTCGGCGCAGCGCAGGACCTGGTGGGATTCGTGGGTGGCGACCCCGAGGTGGTGCAGCCGCGGCCCGGCGCCGCCGGTGAAGGCGACGTCATGGACGGTCTGCTTGCGGTACATCCAGGCCGCGTACAGCTCGTGCTCGTCGCCCTCGATGGTCTCCGAGCAGCCGAAGCCGAGGGACTTGTAGTGGTCGTAGGCGGCGGGGATGTCCGGGGTGCAGATGTTGAAGTGGTCCAGGCGGGCGATCTCGGCGCCGCGGTGGAGGTCGTAGCGCTGGATCAGGCGCTCGGCGCGTTCGATCTCGTGGAAGAACTCGACGGGGAAGCCGAGCGGGTCGATGACGCGGACGGCGTCACCGACTCCGTGCGCACCCTCGCCCCGCTTCAACCGCTTGACCGGGCAGCCGAGTTGGCGGAAGTACCGCTCCGCCTTGTCGACGTCCTCGGGCGTGCGGACGCGGTAGGCGATGTGGTCGAGGGCCGCGATCTCGCCCTTGCGCAGGACCAGTGAATGGTGGGTGAGCTCGTCGGTGCCGCGCAGATAGAGGGAGTCCGCGTCCTCGTACTGGATGTGGAAGCCGAGCATGTCGGCCCAGAACCAGCGGGCGGCACCGAGGTCGGTGACGGCGAGCTGGGCGTAGGCGGAGCGGATGACGTCCGGGGCGTCCGGGTGCGGATGCGTGCTCATGACGAGGCTCCGAAGCGGGGGGTGTGGACGTCGCCCAGGGCGACGTGGACGATCTTCGACTCGGTGAAGAAGTCGATCGAGTGCGCCCCGCCCTCGCGGCCGACGCCGGACGCCTTGACTCCGCCGAAGGGGGTGCGCAGGTCGCGGATGTTGTGGGAGTTGATCCAGACCATGCCGGACTCCACAGCGTGCGCGATACGGTGGCCGCGCTTGAGGTTCGAGGTCCAGATGTAGGCGGCCAGACCGAACTGGGTGGCGTTGGCCAGCTCGATCGCCTCAGCCTCGTCGTCGAAGGGCGCGACCGCCACGACCGGGCCGAAGATCTCCTCCTGGAAGATGCGGGCGTCGCGCTCGACGTCGGCGAAGACGGTGGGCTGGAGGTAGTTTCCGTCACTCAGGTGGGCGGGACGGGCGCCGCCCGCGACCAGCCGGGCCTCCTTCTTGCCGATCTCGACGTAGTCGAGGACGCGTGCGTAGTGTTCGGGGTGGACCAGTGCGCCGACCTCGGTGGCCGGGTCGGAGGGAAGCCCGACGCGTACGTTCGTGGCTCGCTCGGCCAGGCGGCGGGTGAACTCCTCGTACACCGGCCGCTCGACCAGCACGCGCGAACCGGCCGTGCACCGCTCGCCGTTGAGGGAGAACACCCCGAACACGACCGAGTTCAGGGCGGCTTCCAGGTCGGCGTCGGCGAAGACGACGGCCGGGGACTTGCCGCCCAGTTCCATCGAGGTGGTCTTCAGGTGCTGCGCGGAGGAGCGGATGATGTGCCGGCCGGTGTCGGTGGAGCCGGTGAAGGAGATCAGCGGCACGTCCGGGTGGTCGACCAGGGCCTGTCCGGCCTCCTCGCCGATGCCGTGCACGATGTTCACCACTCCGGCGGGCACGCCGGCCTCTTCGAAGATTTCCTGCCACAGACTGGCCGACAGGGGCGTCCACTCGGCCGGCTTCAGCACCAGCGTGCAGCCGGAGGCCAGCGCGGGCGCCAGCTTCCAGCTCTCCAGCATGAAGGGGGTGTTCCAGGGGGTGATCAGCCCGGCGACCCCGACCGGCGTGCGCCGGACGTAGGAGAACTGTTCCTCGCCCTGCCGGAACGCCTCCTCGCCGAGCGCGACGATGACGTCCGCGAAGTAACGGAAGTTCTCCGCCGCGCGCCTCGCCTGGCCCTTCGCCTGGGTGATCGGCAGGCCGGAGTCGTACGTCTCGAAAGCGGCGAGCCGGTCGTGGCGGGCCTCCACGGCGTCCGCGACGCGGTACAGGGTGTTCGCGCGGTCCCGGTTGGACAGACCCGCCCAGCCGGGGAAGGCGGCGCGGGCCGTGGCCACCGCCCGGTCGACGTCCGCCGAACCTCCTCGCGCGGCTTGGGCGTAAACGGCGTTGGTGGCGGGCTCGCAGACGTCGAACGTCCGCCCGTCGGCGGCGTCGACGAGCTCGCCGCCGATCCAGTGCCGAATGGTCGAAGGCAGGTTCTCGGGCGTCACTTGTCGATTCCTATCTGTGCGGTGAGGCCGCCGCCCTCGGCGAGCAGCGCACGAATCTTCGTCAGCCCCTGCTCGGTGGGCGTCACCAGCGGCGGACGTACGAAGTCGGAGGCAATACGTCCCTGCTGAGCGAGGACCCACTTGGCGGGAGCCGGGTTGGTCTCGACGAACAGCAGGTCGACGAGCGGGTGCAGGCGGTAGTGCAGGTCACGGGCGGCGTCGAATTCGCCGGCCTCCCACAGCTCGTACATCCGGGCCACCGCCGCGGGTGCGAGGTTGGCCACCGCCGAGACGAACCCGGCTCCGCCCAGTGCGAGCAGAGGCAGGCACAGCAGCTCGATGCCGGACCACACCAGCAGCGAGCGGCCGCAGGCGTGCAGGACGCGCGAGAAGTGCTCGAAGTCCTTCGTCGTCTCCTTCACCCCGACGAAGTTCTCGAAGTCGGTGAACAGCCGCTTCACCGTCTCGGGGGCGATGTCGACCGCGGTGCGGGAGGGGACGTTGTAGGCGACGATCGGCAGGTCCGGGAACTCCCGGGCCACCGTCGCGTACCACTGGTACAGCGCCTCCTGGGTGGGCCGCGCGTAGTAGGGCGTGATGACGAGCGCCGCGTCCGCGCCCAGTTCCTGTGCGGCGGCGGTGATTTCGAGGGTCTCGTCGAGCTTGTGGGAGCCGGTGCCGGGCAGGAACGGTACCCGGTCGTCGATCTCCTTTGCCGTCGTACGCATCGCCGCGATGCGCTCGGCGACGCTCTGAGCGCTGGGTTCGCCGGTGGAACCGCCCAGCGAGATGCCGTGCGAACCGGACTCCAACTGCCAACGCACCAGAGCGCGCAGGCTGTCATGGTCGACGGCGCCGTCCGCGGTGAACGGCGTGACGACCGGCGCGATGGACCCGCGGATGGCCGACGGGTCGCTGCGGAACTTCACTGTGACTCTCCCTTGCACCAGGTCTCGTACGCGGCCCGCCAGGCCGGTCCCGGCGGATACAGGCCGTCGACACTCTCGCCGGCGGCCACCTGCTCGGTGATGAAGCGCTCCTGCCGCTCCTGCTCCCGGCAGTCGGCGACCAACTCGTCGGCGAGGTCGGGCGGTACGACCACCACGCCGTCCGCGTCGCCGACGATGAGGTCGCCGGGCTGGACGAGAGCCCCGCCGCAGGCGATCGGCACACCGGTGTCCCAGGGGACGTGCCGACGCCCGAGGACGGAAGGATGGGCGCCGGCCGCGTACACCGGCAGGCCCAGGTCCGCGATGGTGGCGCTGTCACGGACCGCGCCGTCGCTGACGACTCCGGCCGCGCCCCGCTTGTGCGCACGCAGCGCGAGGATGTCACCGAGCGTTCCGGCGGTCGGATCCCGTCGGGCGTCCATCACCAGCACATGCCCGGGACGCAGCTCCTCGATGGCCCGCTTCTGCGCGTTCATGCCCGTGCCGTACCGCTTGAACAGGTCCTCGCGCAGGGGCAGATAGCGCAGTGTGTGCGCTGCGCCCACCATCGGCCCGCCGCCTGCGGCGCCCACCGGCCGCACGCCGTCGATCGACATGTGCGGCAGACCGCGTGAGCGCAACTGGGCGCTGAGCGTCGCCACGGCGACGGACTTCAGCCCTTCGGCGAGGCGCGGATGGAGCAGCGGCTCGGGCTCGTAGGCCGTCCCGTAGGCGGCCTCTCGTTCGGCCTGGTCCGCCCTGGGCAGCGCACCGTACGCCTCCAGGGCGGGCCCCTCGGCGATCGGATTGCGCAGCCGTCCGCTCGACAGCTCTCCGGAGGTGACCTCCACCTCGACGAGGTCACCGGGACGGACGACGGAGGCGCCCGCCGGGGTACCGGTGAGGATCACGTCACCGGGTTCCAGCGTGACCAGCCGCGACAGATCGGCGACGAGTTGGCCGAAGGGGAAGAGAAGCGTGTCGGTGGTGTCGTCCTGCACGAGCTCGCCGTTCACCCACGTCCGTAGCCGCAGTGCGGACGGGTCGAGCCGGCGTGCGTCGAGCAGACGCGGCCCGAGCGGGGTGTAGCCGTCGGCGCCCTTCGAGCGGAGGTTGGAGCCGCGGTCGGCGTACCGCAGGTCGTACACGCCCGCGTCGTTGGCGGCCGTCACCCAGCGGACATGGGACCAGCCGTCCTCGGGCCGCACCCGCTGGGCACGGGAACCGATGACGAGCGCGATCTCGCCCTCGAAGCCCAGCAGTTCGCAGCCGGCCGGCCGGACGATCGCCTCCTTGGTGCCCGCCAGTGACGACGGCGGCTTGAGGAAGTACGACGGCTGTGCGGGGATGCGCCCGCGTTCCCTGGCCCGGCTGGGGTAGTTGAGGTGAACCGCGATGATCTTCGTCGGCGGGTTCCCGAGCGGATGGGTCATCAGGCACGCTCCAGGCTGTGCTGATTCAAGAAGTCCTGCACCCTGGCCTTGTAGGGCTCGCGGTCGTACGACTTGACGTAGGCGCCGGCCATGCGGACCGGGTCGCCGAAGAAGTAGTACTCGTACAGGGCCTGGCGGCTGGAGAAGGCGGAGATGCAGGTGTCCCATACGAGGCGGAACAGCTTCACGCGTTCGGGGCCGGTCAGGGTCGCGGACTGCAGGTAGGCCTCGATGTCGGCGGCGGCCGGGCCGGTGATGTCGAGTTCGGTCGGGGTGGCCATCAGGCCGGAGGCGCCGAGCTTGCGCAGGATCTGCGGGAAGCGCTGGTAGAGCTTGGGGTAGAGGTTGCGGGCGGCGTTGAGCGGGGCGAAGGCCGGGGTGAGGACGCCGTACTCGTTGATCTCGGCGTCGGCCTCGGCGGCGCGCAGGAAGGCGCGCAGCATCTCCAGCGTGGTGATGATCTCGGCGATGTCCTCCTGGACGTGCTGGAACTGCTCGATGCCGATGGCCTCGGTCAGCAGCGACACCAGGCCGAGGATGTACTCGGTCTTGGCGGTGGTGCGGGTGACGACCTGGTGGGTCATGTGGTTGACCGAATTGGTCTGCGAGTAGAAGCCGTTGCACAGCTCGGCGTCGCCCATGGCGAAGACGCGCTCGTACGGCACGTGCACGTTGTCGAAGACGACCACGCAGTCCGACTCCTCGAAGCGGGAGGAGAGGGGGTGGTCGTGCCGGGGCCGGTCGTGGTCCAGCGGCTCGCGGGCGATGTAGCGCAGGCCCGGGGTGTCGTTGGGGATGGCGAAGGCGTAGGAGTACGGCTTGTCCTCCGGGGTGCCGCGCAGCACGGTCGAGGGGAAGACGAGCATCTCGTCGGCGAACGGCGCGATGGTGGCGAGCATCCGCGCGCCGTGGACGACGATGCCGTTGTCGTCCTCCTTCACGATGCGCGCCGCGAGTTTGCCGCCCGCCTGCTGGGTGCCGGCTACCGCGCGGTTGACCTGCGGCGGGATCAGGGTGTGCGTGGCGAGGAGGTCCTCTTCGCGGGCCTTCTCGTAGTAGCGGCGGATGTTTTCGCCGAAGGCGGGGTTGGCCTGGGCGAACCAGTCGGCGGCCGAGTTGAGGGCCATCAGGGAGGCGTTCATGTAGTCGCCGGTGCGGCCGAGCATGCCGTTGCTGTGGTCGGCCCACACCTTGTACGCGTTGCGGCGCTTGACCAGGTCTTCCGGGGTCTTCGGGGTGAGGAAGGAGGTGCCGACGGGCTCGCCGGACGTGGGCGAGGCGTAGGTGAGGGTGTCCTTGTGCTCGGCGCTGTGCTGGAGGTCGTACAGCTCGGCGTAGGTGCGCACCACGTTGCGGAAGGCCGGGTGGTCCTGGATGCCTCCGGTGACCGTCTCGCCCTGGATGTGGACGGTGGGGCGGGAGGCGGAGAGTCGCTCGAGGTATTCCTTGCCGGTGCGTGCGGCCATGGTGGTGCTCCTGAAGAGGGTGAGAGGCGTCAGATGAGGTGCTCGATGCCGTTGGAGACTTCGCCGGCCGTGCCGAAGCGGCTCCATGCGTAGGTGAGGGCGTCGCCGTCGCGGTGGCCCAGGTCGGTGACCCGGCCGAGGACGAGGGTGTGATCGCCGCCGTCGTACGCACGCCAGGGATCGCACTCGACCCAGGCGAGCGGGTGGGCCAGGCGCGGGATGCGGGCGCCGGCGACCCAGCGGGGCTCGGCTGCGTCCCGCGCTCCGGCGAACTGCCGGGCCAGCGGCTCCTGTTCGGCGCCGAGGATGTTGACGCAGAAGGGCCGGTCGAGCAGTTGGTCGTGGCAGCGGGCTCGGCGGGCGACGCTGATCAGCACCAGCGGGGGATCGGCCGACACCGAGGTGAAGGAGTTCATGGTGGTCCCACGCGGGCCGTCGTCCCCCTCGTACGTCACGACGGTGACGCCGGTGAGGAACCGGGACATGCAGGCGCGTAGCGCGCCGGGGGCGGGCGGGGCGAGGGCTTCGGGCATGGCTGGCTCCCTTGGCCGGGAGGATCTGCCCCTGCCTGCCGGGTGAACAGACAGCAAGGGGACAGAAGGGTGGATATGAAGACCAAAGCAAGTAATAAAAGCTTTGATTAATTGGGGACCGTACCCCCGGGACCGAGGCTTGGGAACCCCTCCGGGGAGAAAGACCTGCTACTCGCCGGAAACCTCGCGCCCAGGCCCGGGCCTACACTCCCCGTGTGACCCAGGAACAGCCCGATGCCGAGCATCTGCACTTCTGGTCGTTCATCGACCACGCCGTCGAGCGGGTCGGCCGGGAACTGTCCGGTGTCGATCCGCTTGCGATGCGACTGGTGCTCACCCTGCACCGGGCCGCCAGCATGGTCGTCTACGACCTGGAGTCGACCGTGCACCGGCCGCGCGGCTGGTCGTGGCCCGGGTTCCGGGTGCTGTTCGCGATCTGGCTGGCGGGGCCCGTCGAGGCGAAGAAGGTCGCGGAGCTGTCCGGCATGAGCCGCGCGGCCGTATCGGCCCTGGTGAACACGCTCGAGCGAGACGGCCTGGTCAGCAAGGAGCGCGCGCCGTACGACGGACGCGCGGTCCAGCTGAGCCTCACCGACGCCGGCCGGGAGTCGATCACCTCCGCCTTCCAGGTGCACAACGAGCGCGAACAGGAATGGGCGGGCTCGCTCAGCCAGGACGAGCTGCACACCCTGATCGACCTGCTGGGCAAACTGACCGCCCACTCCACCCACTTCGGCGCCCGGCACCGGGAGTGACCGATGCCGGACACAGCCGCGGAGGCCCCCGACGGTCCCGGGGGCCGTGGCCTCTGCGGTTGAGGCGTTGACACCGGCGAGCATCCGCCGCGCATACTCGGGCGTATGGGAGTCCTCGTCGCCAAGAGTCCGGACGAATGGGCCCAGGTCATCACCAAGAGCTTCGTGCCGCTGTCACTGGGCTCCATGTCCGGGTCCTTCCGCGGTTCGGTGCGCTCCAGCATTCTGGGATCCGCAGTCACACTCACCGAGGTGCGCACACAGGGGGCCTCCGTCGTGCTGCGGTCGGCCCACCTGGTGCGCCGTGAGCCGAGCGACGACTTCCTGTTCTCGCTGCACCTCGAGGGCGACGGGGCTGTCCTCCAGGAGGAGCGCGAGGCCGGGCTGCCGTGTGGCGGCGGCGCGCTGTACGACGCCTCGCGGCCGTACGAGCTGCGGTTCCCGACCGACACGCGGCAGCTGGTTCTGCAGATGCCCCGAAACCAGCTGCGCGAGCGGGTCGGCAGGCTGGAGGACCTGTGCGGGCGAGCGCTGCCCGCGCGGCACCCCACGGTTAGGGTCCTGGCCGCGTACGTGCGGGAACTGGCCGAGGCCTGCGACGACCTCAGAGGCGACCAGCGGACCGAAATGGGCCTGACAGCCGTCGACCTCCTGGCCACCGCATTGCGTGCGGTGGCGGGTGAGGGATTCGGCGTGCCCTCCGGACGTGCGGCCCTGCTCGCCTCCATGCAGGCCTACGCAAGGCAACACCTGGCCGATCCCGGGCTGACCCGTGAGTCCCTCGCTCGCCATCACCGGGTCTCGGTGCGCTACGTCGCCGAGCTGTTCGCCGCCGCCGGCACCTCGCCCGCCGCTTTCATCCGCGACGAGCGCCTGCACGCCGCCCATCGCGCCCTGACCGACCCCCGGTACGCCGGCATGACGGTGTCCGCGGTCGCGGCCCGCTGCGGCTTCACCGACCGCACCACATTCACCCGTGCTTTCGCCCGCGCCTACGGACGTACTCCCGCCGAGGTGCGAGCGGCGTACAGCCGTGAGCCCTGACGCCCCGCCGCTTCGGTCGGCCCGGCGCAACCGCCGGGCGAGCGCTCTGGAGGCGACGACTGCAGAAAACGCCGCCCACCAGTGCACGCAACGCCGCATCCCCCCATGCCCGGCCTCCTAATGTCAGGGCACTTCGCGCATCGCCCACCGACCAGGAGGCCCCCGTGCCGACCACGTATCGTGTCGCCGCCGTCCAGGCAGAGCCCGTGTGGCTCGACGCCGGCGCCACCGTCGAGAAGACCATCGGCCTCATCGAGGAGGCCGCTGACCAGGACGTCTCTCTGGTGGCCTTCCCCGAGACCTGGATCCCGGGCTACCCGCTGTTCCTCTGGCTCGGCCCGGTCGCCGGTCAGATGCCGTACATCGCCCGCTACCACGCGAACTCCCCGGCCGTGGACGGCAAACACATCACCGCCATCCGCCAGGCCGCCCGCCGCACCGGCGTCACCGTCGCCCTCGGCTACAGCGAGAAGGACTACGGCAGCCTTTACATGGCCCAGACCCTGATCGGGCCGGACGGTTCCGTGCTCCTGCACCGCCGCAAGCTCAAGCCCACCCACGTCGAGCGCAGTCTCTTCGGGGAAAGCGACGGCAGCGATCTCAAGGTCGTCCAAACCCCGCTCGGCCGTATCGGTGCGCTCAACTGCTGGGAGCACCTACAGCCGCTCAACAAGTACGCGCTGTACGCCCAGCACGAGCAGGTACACATCGCCGCGTGGCCCGCCTTCGGCCTCTACAAGGGCATCGCCTACGCGCTGGGCGCCGAGGCGAACATGGCCGTCACCCAGACCTACGCCCTGGAGGGCGGCTGCTTCGTCATCGCTCCGACCCAGGTGCTCAGCGAGCGCGGCATCGAGACCTTCGCGACCACCGACGAGCAACGCGCCCTGCTCACGGCCGGGGCCGGCAGCGCCCGCATCTTCGGTCCCGACGGCAGTCCCCTGGGCAAGCCGCTCGACGAGCACGCCGAGGGCTTCGTCGTCGCCGACATCGACCTCTCCCTGATCGACCTGGCCAAGAATGCCGCCGACCCCGCCGGGCACTACGCGAAGACCGACGCCACCCGACTGCTGCACGATGATCGGCCCAAGTCCGCCGTGGTGCGGCCGGGCGAGATCGCAGGCCCCTACTTCCCCGACCTGGACGAGCCCTCGGTGGAAGACACCGCCGCCTGAGGCAGAACCGATCGGCACTCTCGCGAATCCTGCCCGCCGTACGGACAGCACGCCGCCCGCACGGCGGGCAGGGCCGGTGTCCAATCGCCTGAATGCCGGGCCGTGCCAGCTGCACAGGGTCCGGCTCCAGCACGTCGGGTACCTGGCTGAGCGGAGGTCAGGCAGCAGGGATGCGGGCGTGAGCGCCGCCCGGAGGCCCTCGTGAGCGTGAAGTCTGTGCGGCGACTGTTTCTTCGGGTGGCTGAGGGGCCGCTGAACCTGGTGATGGACGATGACGCCCCGGCTTGTGGAGCTGCTGCAACTGGGGCTTCGCGCGGAGGGTTTCGCTGTGGATGTCGCGAGTGACGGCCTGGAGGGGCTGGCCAGAGCGGCGGCGACAACTACGACGTGATCGTCGTGGATGTGATGATGCCGGGCCTGAACGGCTACAAGGTCTGCGCCCACCTGCGCGCGGTCGGCGACAGCACTCCCATTCTGATGCTGACGGCGAAGGACGGGGAGTACGACGAGGCAGAGGGGCTGGAAACCGGTGCCGACGACTATCTGACGAAGCCGTTCTCGTTCATCGTCCTCACTGCCCGGCTGCGTGCCCTGATACGCCGGGCCCGGCCCGACCGGCAGCATCGCCCTGCACTTCGGTGACCTGGAACTCGACGCTGGTGCCCGCCGCCTGCGCCGTGCGGGGAAGGACATTGCCCTGACCGCCCGGGTCTGCACCTCTTCGGGGACGGTCCTGGTGCAGCCTTCCCCAGCCCTTCTCCGGCCCGCACCGCCGTAACCACGCCGGCCTGGGCCCTGTTGCCCTGCACCGGACTGCAGGTCGGGCTGGTCGCTCTCCTGACCTGGCATGCCATGGGCCGGGCGCTGCGACCGGTCGAGGACATCCGGACCGAATTCGCCGACATCACCGCCCACAGTCTCCATGAGCGTCGACGTGCGCGACACCGGACACGAGTGGGTCGTCGAGGTCATCGACGACGGTCCGGGCCTCCCCGCACCGATCGAGAGAAGGTCTTCGACCGCTTCACCCGTTTGGACAACGCCCGTACCCGCGACCAGGGCGGCACCGGACGCGGCCTGGCCGTCGCCCGCGACATCGCCACCGCCCACGGAGGGACGCTCACCGCTCAAGCACCTCGCGCCACCGACCGCGGTGCCCGAATGGTCCTCACCCAGCCCTTGCCCACCACACAGCAACCGCGCAGCACGTCGTGCTCCCGCGGCGGATGACGCGCACTACGCGACGGAGGACGGCGTCGGCCATGAGGCGCTGGGTGGTGGCCTGCAGGGGAGGAGCGGCGCGTGACAGCAGTTGGATCAGGGCGATGTACAGCAGGCCGTAATCGGGGTCGCCCCAGAACCAGGTACCCGCGGCGCCGTCCCACACGCAGGTATCCGCGGCCGACCGGGAGTGTGGCGAGCTGCGGGTCGTGCACCAGCAGACTGATGACCCGTTAGGTCCAGGTCCCGCGCCACCGGCGATCAGACGCCTTCGTCACAGGATGCCCTTGCAGAACCATCGCGTGGGTGGGGTCCTTCGAGAGTCCCTGCCGGTCTGGCCCAGTGCGCGGTCGAATAACGGGTGCAGCGGCCTCTTGCGTCACTTCTTCGCCGAGAAGGCCCTGGCCGTGCATGCGGGTGCTTCACGTGTGCAGGTGTCGAACGCGGCCTTGGCCAAGGACGGAACGGTGTCGTGACGTTCGATGCTGCTGACCGGGCGGAACCCGGTCAGCAGCACCTTGGAGGTGGCTGTGCCGACGTGGCCGAAGGCGTCCAGCCCGTAACCCGTCGCGACACCGGGCACGCTGCGTGACGACGTCCGCGTGCCCGGTGTCCGCGACCGGCTGCACTGGTTTCGCAGGACCGCCTGGAAGCGGTGACCAAGGCGGCCGCAACCCGTGCGTGATGGACGAGAGACGGCGCCCTCGGGAATTCCGACACGGTCGCTGGCCCGACGACACGTGGTCGCGACAGCCGGCCGCGGCCACCGGAGACGTCCACCGCCTGAACAAAGCGGTCGCCCGGTGCACCCGCTTGGCGGCGCCCCGACCATGGTTCAGCCCGCCGTCCCAGGCCCCGCGGCCCGGCGGTATTCGGGCACGAGCGCGAAATCCACCACGAGTACAACTCCGACCGGAAGTCGAACATTTGGTGCGTCGGCTCGAATTCCGCGTACCCGCCTGCTGCCGCCGCGTCAGTCGGGAATTACGGGGCCGGCGACGAGATCGACCAGTCCGGGGAACGGATTGTCCGGCCGGTGCTGGCGATACACGAGGTCGACGAACGACACCGGCGCCCACTTCGACGGCTGCTCGTCGATCTGGTGCACCACCTGTGCGTGGATCTTGCTCCGCAGATCCAGATAGGGGAACGCCTCGTGCGCCGCGTCAAGCACAGCCCGGTCCACTTCCTCGACACCGAATGCGAACATGTCGGCGCCGATACCGAAATGCGCGAGGGCGACGTTCAGATGCTTGTGGGCCGCGATCCCCGCGGAGGTGTGCAGCGCCACCGCATCCCAGATCTGGTCGACCGCGGTATCGGAGAGGCCGTGCTCGCGGGCGAGGCGGGCGGCCCGGAACGCACCGTCCACCTCGAACCGGTTCGGACCCTGCCCCTCGTCGGTCAGGCCGATGTCGTGCAGCACCGTGCCGATGAAGAGCGTCTCGTCGTCGTAGTCCGTCCCTGCGACAAGGTTCTTGGTGGCGGCGATACTACGCGCGTAGAAGTAACTGCGCACGCAGTGGTTGAGCAGCCAGTCCGGGGCGTGCTCGGCGGCGAGCTCGATGGCGGCCTCCGTGGCAGCCGTACGCGGCCACCCTCCGATGGCGTCCGGCAGATTCTCGAGCGGGTTGAGCGACTTCACTTTGCTTCGACCTCCAGGGCTACGTGCTCAGCGGCGACGGCCTCGACGGACCGCAGTTCACCTACGACATTGGACTGCTCAAAGTAGGTGTACCAGCCAGATTTCTCGACGCCGTCGAGAAACGCGTCGGCCAGTTCCTTCGAAGGGGCCTGCCAGGCCGCGAACCACTCATAGGAAGTGGAGTGCGATGCCGGTTCCGCCCTGCCCCAGCCGAGCGTCACGACGCCGATCTCCGCGAGCTGCTTGATGGCTTCCTGAATACCTGCGAACAGATTGTTCCGCGTCTCCTTGTCGGCGGCGAAGAACGCGGGTTTCGGGGTCCACGTCTCGATCACCATGTACATGTTGCGACCTCTCCTTGCTCATCGGTCATTGACGTGATGCACCCAGCCTAGAAAGGTCGAGGTCACCGTTACGATGGCCAGATGGACAATTACACCAAAGATCTGGCCAAGGTGGCGTTGGTGGTGCAGCCGGGCTTCGTCCCGCTGGACGTCGCCGTTCCTCAACAGGTGTTCGGCTACTGGCCGACCTACACGACCGCCCTCTGGCCCGGCGGCGTCCCCTACGAGCTGACCTTGGTGAGTGCGGTTCCCGCGGAGGATCCGGCGGTGCCCCGTGAGGTCGAGCCGCTCGACCGGCTGGACGCCGCGGACACCGTGATCGTCGCCGGAGTGCAGGACCCCACCGGGCCGCCGGACGCCGAACTGGTCGGACGACTGCGGGACGCCCACAGTCGGGGCAGCCGGATGGTGTCCATCTGCACGGGCGCCTTCGCCCTGGCGGCGGCCGGGATCCTGGACGGCCGCATGGCCACCACCCACTGGCGCTGGGCCGGGCTGCTGAGAGACCGCCACCCGTCGGTCACGGTCCGAGAGGCGGAGCTCTACGTCGAGGACACCGGCGTCTTCACCTCCGCGGGAGTCCTCGCCGGAACCGACCTGTGCCTCCACCTGTTGCGGCTCGACCACGGCCAGGCCGCCGCGAACACCATGGCCCGGTACCTGGTCAGCCCGCCCCACCGCGAAGGAGGGCAGGCCCAGTACATCGACCCCCTTCCGCCTCGCGGCGACCAGGTGATCACCGAGGTGATCACCTGGATCCTGGAACACCTCGACGAGCCGCTCACCCTGGAGTCGGTCAGCCGTCACAGCCACATGAGCACCCGGACCCTGCGCCGCAGGTTCCGGGCCGCGACCGGAACCAGTGTCATGAACTGGGTGGCCGTCCAACGCGTGGCCCGCGCCCGCAACCTCCTCGAGACCACACGCCTCGGCGTCGACGACATCGCACACCGCTGCGGCTTCGGCTCCGCGGAGTCGCTGCGCATCCACTTCACCGCGCTGACCCGGACCAGCCCGTCGAGGTACCGGCGCACCTTCGCCGGCTGACACCTGTCTCAGAACAGGGAGTCGACGTAGGTCCGGAGTGGGACTCAGCCGTACCCCAGGGGGGTACATTGGCGGCGCCCGATGTCACCGCGCGTCTACGCCGAGTTGAAGCAGGCATGGGCGGGCATGGACATGAGCGGCGGAATGGGGGTTTCCGTCCTCCTCGCCGTCTGGCGGCGGATCCATCAAGCTCACAACACGCCTGGTCAGAGGGGGCCCCAGGCGTCCATGGGCTCGGTCGGCGACTCCTTCGACCATGCCTTGGCGGAGAACCTGTGGACGCTGGTCAAGACCGAGTGCATCCGCGGCCGCGTCTTCGCGACCAGGGCCGAGGCGAACCTCGTGCTCTTCGAGTACATCGACGGCTTCCACAACCCCGCCGCATCCAGAAGCGGCGCGCGTCCGTATCCGTCTGATCAAACGCCGGAGGTGAGCTTCCCTCGCTGTGTGGGAGGGGCTGACTAGCTGGTCAGGGTGGGTTGACGTGGTTGCCGGGCTTGCCCCGGAAGACCTGCGGGTCAGCCTGTACGCGTATATCGCGTGCCGTGGTCGGCATGGTGGACGAGTTCGCCGGGGGCGACCTCGCGGCTGGCCAGCGCGTACTCGAGCGAAGTGAGGACCAGGTCGGCGTCCGCGTGGGCGGACGTCTCCCAGGCCGCGACTCTGCGGGAGAAGGCATCCCGGATCGGGGACGGCCAAAGCGGCCCCTCCAGGGTGGGGATCATGGTCAGGTCGGTGACCCACAGCCGGTTCGGTGCGGGTGCTCTGAAGTCGCGTTGCACCAGGTCAGGGGCGAGGTCAGCGTCTGGGTCGCGGCGGGTGAAGCCCTTACTCCTGCGGGGGCTGATCCCGGCAAGGCCGGCCTCACGCACGAGCCGCTCGACCCGCTTGCGGCCGACGCGGACGCCCTCGCGCTTCAGGACGGCATGGACCCTGGGCTGTCCGTAGATCCCGCCGGAGTCCTGGTGAGTCTGCCGGATCTGTCCGGTCAGCTCGATGTCCTGGCGGCGCCGCTCACAGGGTTCCGCCTCGGACCGGCGCCAGCGGTAGTAGGTGGAGGAGAGGATGTGCAGTTCCCGGAGTACGGGCTCGACCCCCAGGTGCGGGTGCTCGTCGAGGAGCGCAGTCACCTGGAAAGTGCCCCCGACGGTGGCGGGAACAAGGACCTCAGCAATCCTCATTCTCGCTGGTCAGAGACACTTTCTGCCCTCGCGATCACCAGCCGGACAGCCCACCTCGTGAAAGCGCGAGGTTAGGCCGTTTTCCTTCAGATCATCGGATCGCTGGTTGATGTGTGTCGTTGACTGACGCCCAGTGGGCACGCATCGAGCCGCTGCTGCCGGACCGGACGCCGAAGCGGGGAGGTCGGTGGCGCGATCACCAGCAGGTGATCGACGGCACCTGGGAGAAGGTCTTCACCGCCCTGCTCGCCCAGGCCGACGCCGAAGGCGACCTCGACTGGGTCGTCGCCGTCGACTCCACATCGTCCGCGCCCACCAGCACGCCGCCGGGGCCCGTCAAAAGGGGCCCCGGCCGACCACGCCCTCGGACGATCCGGTGGCGGACTGACCACCAAGATCCACCTCGCCGCCGACAGCCGCTGCAGGCCGGTGGCGTTCGTTCTCACGCCTGGCCAGACCGGTGACGCACCCGCATTCGAGCAGGTCATGGCCCGGTTACGGGTGCCCCGGCGGATCGGCCGCCCGAGGGTCACGCCAGATGTGGTCCTGGCCGACAAGGCATATTCGGCCCGGGCGATCCGCCGTCATCTGCGACGGCGCGGGATCCGGGCGGTAATCCCGCAGCCAGCCGACCAGGCCGCCAACCGCAAGCGGCTCGGCCGGCGCGACGGCCGCCCGCCGGCCTTCGACTGCCAGGCCTACAAACTGCGGAACACCGTCGAGCGGTGCATCAACAAGCTCAAGCAGTGGCGCGGACTGGCCACTCGTTACGACAAGACAGCCACCATCTACCTCGCCGGAGCCCGCCTCGCCGCCATCTTCATCTGGTCAGCGACGTGATCCGAAGGAAAGGCCCAAACACCGCGTACACGATGTCGCACATGTCTGTGGTGTCGCGCAGGAAGACGACGGCCTCGGCCGCGCGTGGAGCTCCAGGCCGGGAAGCCGTCCCAGCGCTCGCGTGCGGCACGCAGCTACGCGGGGGAGATGCCAACGCCGAACGGACACACCCGGCGCGGCGAAGTGAACGGCGTTGCCGGCCTTGCTGCAGCCGAGGTCCAGCACCCGACCACCAGGGGCGAGGGCGAGCAGTTCGTCAGCCTGGCCCGTGATCTTCGAACGTGGCAGTAGTCGCTTCAAACTGCATCTCCCGTGACATGCAGCAATCAGGCTTCTACTGGGGTTCCGCTCTTGGCAGGTCTCGGCGAACGGTTCAGCAAGGGCAATGCAATCAGGGGAAACACAATCACGGACAAGAGCCCCGCCGCTACCAACGCCGCCGCGTTGGCCGGCTGGATTGCGTCCAGTTTCAATCCGATCGTCGCCGCCACCACGATCACGGGCAGGGAAGTGGCCTGCAGGAGGCCGCTGGCCATCACCTCCGCGTGCGAGAGGCCAGCCCTGCGGTAGACCAGTGCTGGCAGGCCGCGTACGAGGAGGAGTGCTGCGAGGAACATCGGGACGCGCAGGAGCGAACCCGTGTCCGCGAACAGAGCCCCGAGGTCGAACTGGATACCGCTGGTGACAAAGAAGACCGGAACGAGGAATCCGTAACCGATTCCCTGGAGCTTCACGTGAAACTGCGGATGCTTTTGGTCGGCGTCGGGCGTGACCAGCCGCACTACGGCCCCGGCGATGAAGGCGCCCAGAACGGCCTCGAATCCAAGATGCATCGCGACCGCGGCCAGGCCGACTATCAGGACCATCGTGAGGCGGACGCGGATTTGGGCGCTGGTGTCCGCCAGATTCACCAGTGTCTTGGACAACCACATGGAGCGCTTCGCGCGTATCGACGTCACCACGATGAGCGCCGCCAGACAGGCGAGGCCGATCAGAAGAAGGATTCTGGAGGCAGGGCTGGATGAATGCTCGGAGAAGAAGAGGGACAGCAACACCACCGCGCTGATCTCCCCAGCGGATGCGCCGCCGATGGACAGTTGGCCGACCGGGCGCGCGACCGCGTCGGCGTCCTTCAGGATCGGGACCAGCAGCCCCAAGGACGTGGCCACCAGCGCGATGCCGATGAGCAGGGGGCTCTCGACCAGCCCGGCTATGTTTAGCCCCCAGCCGACGATCCCGGCCAGCGCGATCGAAGCCACCAGTCCGATGGCGACGAGATTTGCGAGTGGCCCGCGCAACTGCTCGAAGTCGATCTCCAGTCCGGCAAGGAACAGCAGGAAGCTCAGTCCGATGACCGACAACGCCTGAACCGTGGCGTCCGGCTGCACCAGGTTCAGCACCGCGGGACCCAGCACGATGCCAGCCACGATTTCCAGGACGGGTCCCGGGAGCGGAACCCGGGGCACCAAGGCGAGGAGGAACGGGACGCTGGCAGCCACCGCGAGCACGATGACTAGATTGTTGTACACCATGGTGGCTCCTGTGACCGGTGTGGGGAGTGTGCAAAGGGAGCGCCGTTTTCATCCCGCGCCTTCCAGATCGGCCGGGTTACGGCGGATGTCTTGTCGACCCGCACTTGGTTCAGGTGGCCAGGGCGGCGGCCAGGTGCTGGTCCAGGGCGCGGGTGAGCGCGTCGGCCGAGGAGACCGGGCTGCCCAGCCGGTCGGTGCCGTGTGCGGTGTGCAGCAGCAGCGTCGGGTAGCTGTCGACGCCCAGACGGCGCACCTGGAGGAAGTCGGCCTCCGCCTCGGTGCGGGCGGCGGGCGAGGCATACGCGGCTGCCACGGCGTCGGCGTCCAGGCCCAGCTCGGCCGCGAGGTCCCGGTAGACCTGGGTGTCGGAGAGGCTGCGGCCGTCGACGTACCAGGCACGCTGCATCGCGGCTGCGGCATCCAGCGCGTTCGCGCCCGGTTGGCTGCGCAGCGCGACCAGGCCCGTGGCGGCATCGGCGGAGTCCATCACGACCGTGCCGTCCGCCAGCGCGGCACGGTAGCCGTCGCCGAAGGTGACGCCGGTCAGCTGGGCGATGCGCTCGTTGGCGCCCGGGATGTGCGGGTAGGCCGCCACCGGCAGTGCGCGGGGGCCGGTGAACAGACCGCCGGACAGCACCCGCAGCTCGATCCGGTCGGCGTTGGCGGCGGCGAACTCGTGCAGGGCCGGGCCGAAGCCGTAGCACCAGCCGCAGTAGGCGTCGAAGGCGTAGGTCAGTCGACTGCGCTCCACGGAGCTCATCACGTAGCGTCCTTTTCTTATTCCGTCACCCGGATCACCGGTTAGGTCGGGCTGACACACTCAAAGCTATGGTCAGAACGTGGGCCGCCTTGGATACGCAGACGACGCACCATGGTGAAAAACGGACAGTCTTGTGAGCCTCTTCGCTGTGAGTCCCGCCAGAAGGCCGCCGTCCCGCCCCCGGGGCTCGCTACCTTCTCAAGACGGATTGGTCGCCCGCCGTACTGATCAGGAACGGCTGATGCAGGGCGAGTCGAGGTGGCCCAAGTGACTGCGAAGGGGTGCCGGTCACCTATTGGGGCGGTCTGTCCGATGGTGACGGCTCGGCGGCGGGGTCTGGGCCTTCCGGAGACGGCCGGAGCCCACCGGGCAGCCCTGGCCCCGAGGCGCCATCGTTCACGCCCCGTCACGATCATCGGCGCAGGCAGCTGCGTCCGGCGCCGCCGGCTGAACCAAAGCCACCGTCAGGTCCTGCCACGACCCGAAGGTCCGGTCCGAAAACCCGTGGTCAGGCCGC
Organism: Streptomyces sp. NPDC048275; assembly: GCF_040652275.1. Taxonomy (NCBI): domain Bacteria; kingdom Bacillati; phylum Actinomycetota; class Actinomycetes; order Kitasatosporales; family Streptomycetaceae; genus Streptomyces; species Streptomyces sp. NPDC048275. Next base: position 6,226 of record NZ_JBEZLR010000064.1, on the reverse strand, counting down.
GTCCTTTTCCTTGGTGCGCAGGCGTCCCCGGGCCATGAGGCGGTCGAGCCGTCGCTGCTCCTCGGTCGCCCAGCGGCCCACCCGCTCGGGGTCGAGGGGCGTGCCGTGGCCGACGTGGAGCTTGGTGGGGCCGAGAGCCAGCATCTGGCGCAGGCTCGCCAGGTTGGCGAGCCGGTCGTCGTGGAAGGGCGGGTTGGCGGGCCGCCCCTTGACGATGCCCATCAACGGGGTCGCCACGAGGTCTCCGGCCACCAGGTCGCCGTCGTCGGTGAGGACGGAGACGGAGCCGGCGGTGTGGCCGGGAGTGGGCATGATGCGGGCCTCGACGCCGAAGTCCGACAGGTGGGTCTCGCCACGGATGAGCACGTCCGGTTCGAACGGCTCGGTGGTTTCGCGCACCATCGAGGTGCGGGCGAAGAGCCGCCCCAGCAGCCCGGTGGGCAGGTACGGCTCACTGACCCGGCCCGCTTGGTAGATACCGAGGTCGGCGATGTGGCCGGCGATCGGTGCGCCGGTGAGTCGGCTGAGTTCCGCGGCGGAGCCGAAGTGGTCGATGTGTCCATGGGTGACGACGATCAGCCGGACGTCCTTGGGGTCCACGCGGTGGGCGGCGACCTGGTCGTAGATCAGTTTGGCGCTGCCGGGTGTTCCCGCGTCGACGATGATCGGTTGCCTGCCCAGCAGCAGGTAGGCGTTGACGGCGTGCTTGCCGAGCACGGGAATGGGGACGACCTTGGTATTGGACATTGAGGGTTCCTCGGCAGGCGTGGGATGGGGTGGCTGGTCGTCGGGTGATGAGGCGGGGGACATGGCTGGTCCGCAGCTGACATCGCACTCACGACAGCCTGAGCATTGCTCAGGTGTCCTCTGGGCACTGGGGCGGGCGGGCGGCCTGTGCGTTGGTACCCAGGCCGCCCGAAGTGGGTCAGCTGAAGAACGGGTCGTCCACGACGTGGGCCCAGCCGCCGTCCGGCTGGCGTCGGAGGATCTCGGTGGTGGTGGAGATCACCGGCTCCGGTGCGACCCCGGTGAGGGTGGCGTTGTTCGACACTAGGGCGACGTCGCCGACATGACGGATGTCGCGCACTTCGAGCTTGAGGCGGGCGCCGCTGTCGACCAGGTGCCGCATTGCCCCGCGGATGGCGTCCGTGCCCACCAGGTGGTTTCCGGGAGTGGGGACGAAGTGGGCGTTCGGCTCGTAGAGCGACACCAGTCCCTCGATGTCACCGGCCTCCAGGTACTCCATGAACAAGGCCCCCACCTGCTCGGGCGTCTTGGCGCGACGCCGGGCGGTCACGCCGACCGGCTTGTCGCCCCAGCCTGACGCGGCGATCAGGTCGTGCCAGCTGGGACGGGCGCCGTGGGGCAGATGACGGGACAGCAGTTCGCCCGGGAAGGTCGTCGGGAACGCCTTGTGGGGCTTGGCCGCGGCCTGGGCGATGATGGCGTCGCTGAGCCCGTAGCCCACGTCGTGACGCGGGAGCAGGGCGTGCGCTTCGTCGGCGAGGCCGGGCGGAAGGCTCTCACGCTGGATTCCGAGGATGTCGGTGGCGATGCCCGCGTGCGCCAGCGCCACCTCCGTGCCCTTGCGCGAGGCGATGCCGGGCGAGGTGTGCAGGGCGATGGCGTCCCAGGCGATGGCGATGCGCCGTTCCTCGACACCGCGCGCACGGAGGAATGCCGCTGCGACGTCAGCACCGTCGACCTCGAAGCGCTGGTCGCCGTTGCCCTCCTCGCTCAGTCCCATGTCGTGCAGGACGCAGATGACGAACAGCAGCTCGTCGTCGTAGTCGGCACCGGCGCGCAGGCCCTGGTTCTGGGCATGGGCGCGGGCGAAGACGTAGCTGCGGACGCTGTGATGGTGGACGGAGGCGGCCGTGGCCTGTGCCGCATAGGCGTAGGCGTCCTGGGCGAGGCTCGTGTCGGGGAGGTCGAGCTGCTCGAAGACGGACAGTTGTGCGTCGGTCATGATGTGTCTCTTTCGTCGGGGCCCCGTTCCGGGGCAGACCGGCACGGTGGCCGGGCGGCGCGCTCACGCGAGCCGGGTATGGGGGTGCGTCGCACGGCACGTGGAGCGAGGGCCGGTCGCCCCACGAGGGGATGTGCGGCTGGAGTGGAGTGTGGTGAGGCGGTTACAGCTGGGCGACGAACGCGCTGATGCGTGCGGCCACCTGGTCGGGCACCTCGAGGGGCGAGAGATGGCCGGTGTCCTTCAGGACGGTCAGCGTGGCGGTCGGGATCAGCGGCAGCAGGTGGTCGGCGAGCACGGTCGGCGGGTCGACCTTGTCGTGGCTGCCCGCGAGAACCAGCACCGGCACCTCGATGGCCCCCACGCCGGCCGACATGTCCTGGACCAGGCCCTGGCGCGGCCACGTGAGACGGGCCTCGTCACCGCCGCGCAGACTGTCCTCGACCACCTGCCGGCGCAGCTCGTCAGTCAGCCCGCCGCGGGTCAGCATCAGGTCGATGCTCTGCAGAACCGCCTCCTCGCTGTCGTAGGCGTGGGAAACCGTCTCCTGCATCTGATCGGTCACCCCGACCGGCGCGGGCGGCGCGGGCGCCACGAGGACGACGCCCCTCAGACCAGCGGGCTTGCGTGCGGCCAGCATCTGGGCCACCTTGCCGCCCATGGAATGCCCGACGAGCACGTAGCCGGAGTGCCCGAGGGCGTCGATGACGCGCTGCGCGTCGTCCGCGAGCTGCTCGAGGTCGTAAGGTCCCGGCACGCTCGCGGAGTCGCCCCATCCGCGGTGGTCGTAGGCCACGAAGCTCTGGCCAGCGTCCAGACGCTGCAGTACCGGGATCCAGGTGCGCCGTGAGCCTCCCCAGTAGTGCAGGAAGATCAGTGCCGGGCCGTCACCCTCGCGGACGTGGGCGTACAGCTGGCCGCCCTGCACGTCGAAGAAGCGGCCCACCACATTCTCCGCGGTCATGATCAGTTCTCCTCGTCCACGGCCGGGGCTCTCGGACCGCTCCACCGGTGTGTGGAGTCGGCTGCCCCTTGCTCGCTCTTCGATCCTGCTCCGGAACCTCCCTTCCGGGCCACGGCTCATCTGCCAGCATGCGTATTTTTTGGGCTAGAACGGTGCGGGTGGGCCCTTGCTTTCCGGTCACCCGATCAGCGGCTTGACCTGGGGATTTATCTCGAGAACAGTTCTGGGTCAGGACACGGCGACTCTCTGGCCCTCCTTGCGACATGGGTGTCGGACGTAATATTGCGGCCATGAACACGCATCGGGTCATGGTCCTGGCGGTGGACGGCGTGCTGCCCATGGATCTGGGGATCCCCACGCAGATCTTCAACGCCCGTTCAAACACCCCGTATGAGCTGACCGTGTGCGGGGACACCGAGGAGGGCGTGACCACGAGCGCCGGTTTCACCCTCGGGCTGACCGCGGGACTCGAGGCGCTCGCCGACGCGGACACGATCATCGTCCCGGGCTTCGAGGACTTCCGGCGCCCTCCGCGCCCACGGGTGAGGGCCGCGCTCAAGCTCGCCGGCCGCGCCGGAATTCGCATCGCTTCCATCTGCACCGGCGCCTTCGCCGTCGCCTCGGCCGGACTGCTCGAGGACCGCACCGTCACCACCCACTGGGCCAGCGCGGACGACCTCGAAGAGCTCTACCCCCGGCTGCGCGTCGACCGCAACGTCCTCTACATCGACAACGACACCATCCTGACCTCCGCGGGGTTCACGGCCGGCATCGATCTGTGTCTGCACCTGGTCCGCAAAGACCTCGGCGCGGCCGTCGCGAACGACATCGCCAGGGACATCGTCGCCGCCCCACACCGTGATGGCGGACAGGCCCAATACATCACGAGGAGCCTCCCCACCCCTCAGGCCACCACCCTCGGCGACACTCGCGAGTGGGCCCTGCACAGCCTCGAAGAAGACCTCAGGATCCCCAAACTCGCCGACCATGCCGGCGTCTCCCCACGCACCCTGACCCGCCTTTGGCGCCAGGAAACCGGTGTCAGCCCCCACCAATGGCTCCTGACCGCCCGCATCAACCGTGCCCGAGAACTCCTGGAGACCACCGACCTTCAGGTGGAACAGATCGCCACCCGGTGCGGCCTCGGCAGCGGCGCCAACATGCGCGCCCGATTCCGTGACGCCATCGGCATCACGCCCACGGCCTATCGCCGCACATTCCACCACCAGGCCGCCTGACGGCGCGGGTCGGGCGGGCGTCGCAGGGAGGTAGTAGTCGAGGTGGGGCGGGGTGATCTGAGTGATGCTGAGCAGGAACGGCTGCGGCCGTTCCTGCCGGTCAGCAACAGGCGTTGTGGCCGGTGGTGGGACCACCGGCAGGTGATCGACGGGATTCCGCACCGGGTGCGGACCGGAGTGCAGTGGCGTGACCTGCCCCAACGGTTCGGGCCTTGGAGGACGGTTTACGAACGGCACCGGCTGTGGCACGGAGATCCGGGTGTTGCTGGCGTACTGGCACGGCAACGCCTCCGCGGTCCACCGCCAGCTCTGGCAAATCCGCCAGAGATCACTGAGGTTTTCTCAGTGGCGCGATTCTTCCCATCCCGTTTGGCGCTGATCGTCGCGATGACAGCTCCGTCGCTGACTGGGAGCGACATGTCAACGAGCAGCGCCCCTGCCATCGGGCAGGACGTTGCGCGAGATGGTCTGTTTCAGGATGCCTTTTGGTCGGCGGGCTTCTCGATCTCGGTGGTCACTCGTGCCCCTCGGAAGAGCACCGGGAGCCACAGGAGACATGCCAGCAGGGGGACCGCGGCGTAGGTGGCCATGCCCACACTGGAGCCCAACCCGTCCATGAGCGCGCCGAGGACGAGATAGCCGATGCCGATGAGCGCCGACTCCACGAATGCGATCATCGACAGCAGGCTCGCCCGGTGGCGCGACGGCACTGCCTCGTTGAACACGTTGTCCACGATCACGGCGGTGATCTCGGGAATCCCGGCCAGGACCAGGAACGCGGCGATGGTGACCCAGACAAGGCCGAGGCCGCTCAGGCCGAGCGCCACGGCGAGCGTCAGGAGAGACACCGGGACGATGACCCGATACCCGATGCGCCGGTCCGAGCGGTCCGACAGCAATGGAGTGAGCCCGCCGGCGAAGAATCCCGCCGCTATGACCACGCTGACCAATGCGGTGCCCGCTCCCTGATCGGAGAGGGTCTTCTGCGTAAAAATGATGTACGGCGTCAAAGTCGCATGCATCAATCCGGACACCACGACAAGCGTCACGAGCGCCGGCGTGGCGACCCGAAGCATCGCCCGCCATGCTGTGGCGTCGCCGTGCTCCTCGGCTCCGTCCTGCTCGTCCACCGCGTCCGCGCCGCGGATCTCGGGCACCCCTGACATCAGCACCACCACGGCCAGGACGAGGCACGCCGCCGAACCGACGTAGACGACTCCCCAGGAAATCTGCTGCAGTTGGCCGCCGAAGACGATGGCGGCTCCCGAGGTGACCGTCCCGAGCATGGTGAACCGGGACTTGATCTTGACGTAGCTGGCCGTTGCACCACGACGCACGAGCAGGTCGTACAGCAGGGCGGTGTCCGAACCGGACACACATGCCATGCCCACGCCCTGCCCGATGAACAGCGCCAGGAACACCCAGTAGTTGGAGAACGCCACCTGACCGAGCAGACATCCAGCTATCAGCACCTGGCCGATCACGATGCTGGCACGCCTGCCGATTCGGTCGGCGATGACTCCCGTCGGCAACTCCGCAAGTCCACTGACCAGGTAGAGCAGTGTCTGCAGTAGGGCCACTTGCCCGACGGAGAAGCCGCGCTGATAAAGGAAGAGGACGAATACGCCGCGCTGGAACAGCGTGTTGGCGAGCACGGCGTATACGTAGAACGGGCGCGTGACACTTCGTACTGCATCGTCGACTGCAGCCGACCCGCCAAGGGCCTCCGTGGTGCCGGTCATGCTGCGGGCTCCCCTGGTGGCTCCGGTGATCATTAGTGTTGGGTCTCCGCCGCCGACCGGAACCTCCAGTCCATACTTCGCGCAGGATATCGGGCCGGCCATCCGGGAACCGTTGCCAGCGCCGCGGCCATCCTCGGTGGAGGTGTCAAATGCTGGGAGCAGTAGCGTGCATCTTCTGGAAACGGTTGCGTACATCTTGGAGCCAGCGTGGGCGTGAACCTCGATTCGTCAGCGGTCTGATCGGTCTCGCTGATTCGGCGCCTTGCCCCGGTTTGTCCGACTGGTCGGTATAGGGGCCTTCGCATGCGCTGCG